>NZ_JBFULB010000353.1:0-3847 GCF_056400545.1 Stenotrophomonas sp. P5_A8
CCACGCGCGCGCTGCAGGGGCTCAGGCCGCCACGGCCGCGCGCCTGGCCACGCGCATTTCGGCCAGTCGGAAACGGCCCACCGTGTGCTGCAGATCGGCCGATTGCGCGTTCAGTGCGCGGGCCGACGCCGACGCCTCTTCCACCAGTGCGGCATTCTGCTGGGTCACCCCGTCCATCTGCACGATGCTCTGGTTGACCTGCTCGATGCCGGCCGCCTGCTCCTGGCTGGCGCTGGCGATCTCTTCGATCAAGCCCCCCAGTTCGCCCACCGAGCTCACCACCCGGGCCAGGGTCTGCCCGGCCTGGTCGGCCAGCTGGCTGCCCTGCGCCACCTGGCTGCTGGAGGCATCGATCAGCGTCTTGATCTCGCGGGCCGCCTGCGCCGAGCGCTGTGCCAGCGCCCGCACCTCCGAGGCGACCACGGCAAAGCCACGCCCTTCCTCGCCTGCGCGGGCCGCTTCCACCGCCGCATTGAGCGCCAGGATGTTGGTCTGGAACGCGATGCCGTCRATGACGGTGGTGATATCGGCGATGCGGTGCGAGGACGCCTCGATGCCGGCCATGGTCTGCACCACCTGCGCCACCGCCGCCCCGCCCTGCGCCGCCACCTCGGCGGCGTCGGCGGCAAGCCGGTCGGCACGCCGGGCATGGTCGGCGTTCTGCTTCACTGCTGCGGTCAGTTCTTCCAGCGAGGCGGCCGATTCTTCCAGGCTGGCGGCCTGCTGTTCGGTACGACGCGACAGATCCTCGTTGCCCGCCGCGATCTCCGCCGATGCGCTGGAGACCGCCACCGCCGCCTGCTGGATGTCGCCGACGATCGCGGTCAACTGCGCCACGCTGGCATTGGCATCATCGCGCATGGTGGCGAACACGCCCTGGAACTGGCCCTCGATGCGCCCGCGCAGGTCACCCGCCGCCAGCGCGCGCAGCAGCCCGGACAGCGCGGTCAGGTTGCGGTCGGCGGTTACCATCAGGGTATTGAGGCCTTCGACCATGTCGCGGAAGTCGTATTCGAAGGCATCGGCATCGCCGCGCTCGCTGAAGTCACCGGCGGCGGCGGCCGCGACCAGCCGCTTGATCTCGCCATTGATCGCCAGCAGGCGGCCACGCACACCGTTGACCGCCTCGGTGATGAGCGCCTTCTCGCCCGGCAGGTCTTCCATCGATGCGGACAGGTCGCCATCGGCGTAGGCCCGCACCAGTTCGACCATGCGCATCTTGGTCTGGATGTGCGCGTCCACCAGGTCGTTGGTGCCGGTCACCATCGTGCCGAATTCCCCCTCGAACCGGCTGGCATCGATGCGATGGCTGATCGCGCCATCGGTATGCCGGCGACTCATCTCGTTCTGCGCGTGGATGATCTCGCGCAGCTTGCCCTGCATCTGCTGCAGCGCGCCCATCAACTGCCCCACTTCATCCTGCCGTTGGACCACGATCTGCCGGTCCAGCCGTCCGGCAGCCACGTCGCGGGCCACCTGCCCGGCCTGCGCCAAGGGCACGCTGACCATGCGCCTGACCACCACCAGCAGCGCCACGATCACCGCCAGCAGGCCCAAGCCGGCCACCACGACGATATGCAGCATCAGCGAATGCAGAACGCTCTGCAGCACCGAGACCGGCTCCAGGCCGAGCACCGCCCATTTCCAGGGCGCGTAGGCCTGGGCCGAAACGAAATAGGCCTGGGATGCCGCGTCGCCGCTGCGGCGCAGGTGCACGATCGCCTGCTCGCTTTTGCCGGCCAGCAGTGCCTCCAGCGCCGGCCGATCGGCGGCGTCCACCTGACTGGCCAGCGTCTTGCCCTCATCGGCCGGCGCAGCGATCAGCGTGCCGAACTGCTCACCTGGACGCGTATCCAGCGCCAGGAAATGCCCCTGCTTGCCCAGCTGCGACGTGCGCAGGCGTTCCTTCAGCGCGGCCAGGCCATCGGAGTAGTTCTGCCCGACAAACACGATGCCGATCACCTTGGCGGTCGCGTCGGTGATCGGCAGGTAGTGGGTCATGTAGTCCACCCCGAACAGCCGCGCCGGGCCGGTGTAGCGACCGCCTTCCAGCAGGTTTCGGTACGCCGGATGTGCATGGTCCAGCACGGTGCCGAGCGCGCGGGCGCCCTCGGCGTTGCGCAGCGAGGTGGAGACGCGCACGAAGTCCTCCCCTTGGCGCACGAAGATCGTGGCCACCCCGCCGGTCGCCGCGGCGAAGCGGTCCACGGCCGCCTCCTGCAGGTTGATCACCTGGCCGCCCAGGCGCAGCGTCGGCACCTGGCGTGCGCCGACGGTAACCGGCGTGGCCGCATCCAGGATGCGCTCGCCGTCGGGCAGCAGCGCGCGGAACGTGCCGGCCATGCGCTCGGTGCTGTCGCTGAGGCTGCGGTCATAGAGCGCGACCGAATCGCGCATGAGCGCGGTGGACGATTGCAGGCCGGCCTGCACACGCTGCTGGTAACTGGCTGCCGACTGGCGGTAGATCAGCACCGCCAACAAGACAAAGGCGACGGCAGTGATCAGGCCCATCAGCAGCGCCAGGCGGGCGCCGAGGGAGGATGAGAAAACGGTGGCGGCACGGGTCGTCATCGTTGGTACTCGAAGGAAAAAGTGTGGGATGTTCGTCACACTTCTTATCGGCACCCTTTCTGGTCCTCTTTATGCAGGAGCACCTAGTCCTTTCCTACTAGATCGATTTCTCAAGTCGTTGTTTTTAAATGGATAACGGCGCAAATGGTCTTCACAAAACCCGATCGGCGTTCAGAAAGACGGCCGACGGCCGAGGACGGAGCAGCGCGGTCGCACTGAAGGCCGGCAATATCGTGCGTATGCGCAGGTACACCGTGCACCCCTTGGCAGCGCCCCATTCACGGCGCTAGACTAGGTCCAACGCGAGGCAAGGCCTGCGGGGTTTGTGTGACATCCGTGGGGCCATAGCTCAGCTGGGAGAGCGCGTCGTTCGCATCGACGAGGTCAGGAGTTCGATCCTCCTTGGCTCCACCAAATATTCGCCCGACCGGGCACAGGAAAGGCCGGAATACCTGCAAAAACAGGGCTTCCGGCCTTTTTCATTAGGCCGGCGGGTACGACCCGGTACATTGCGGCTGGTGAGAATGCTCGGCTCCTGGCCTGTACCGCAAGCCGAGCCCAAGGCAACCCACGGACCTTGCCCATCCAGCCGCTAGAATGGTCGGCTCATATCGGGGGAGCGTCATGGAGCGGTGGTATCTGACAACACTGTTGGCCCTGATCCTCCACCAGATAGACGCCGCCTTCTGGCAGGAATGGGATATGTTTCACGTACCCGGCGGAMTCCAGGGGTTTCTGGTGTTCAACCTGCTCGCCGTTGGTTTTCTGCTGCATGGCTACCGCCAGGTCCTGCTGGTCCGTCCCAGTGCCCGCATCTACGCCGCCGTGTGCGGCGGAACAGGGGTTGCCACCGCTGCGATCCACGCGGGGTTCGCAGCAATTGGGCGCGATGAGTTCCATCTGCCGCTCTCTGTACTTGTTCTTCTGGTCTGCCTCGTCGCCGGCACCGGCGTTCTTGTGCACTCCCGGCAGCACCGCTCCTCCAGGTCGCCAATCAACACGTAGCGGAGACCTGCAGCTAAACCGCACGGCGAACACACGGCGCAACTGCGCTCGTCTGCGCAACGCGGTGCCCCGGTTGGCGAGCCGATCAGGCGTCAGTGATTGAGCCGGAACACGACCCGATTGCGAAACAGGCCGTTGAGGCATGCGCCGCCAACGGAAAGCAGGAGGAAGAAGCTGAACCACCCCAGCCATCCTGCGAGAACGGCTCCCACCCAGACGCCGAACGCCAGC
Organism: Stenotrophomonas sp. P5_A8; assembly: GCF_056400545.1. Classification (NCBI taxonomy): domain Bacteria; kingdom Pseudomonadati; phylum Pseudomonadota; class Gammaproteobacteria; order Lysobacterales; family Lysobacteraceae; genus Stenotrophomonas; species Stenotrophomonas sp. P5_A8. Next base: position 3,808 of record NZ_JBFULB010000353.1, read on the forward strand.
GACAGCAGGAAAAGCACCACCAGCGCCCACGGTGGAATCC
>NZ_JBFULB010000354.1:0-3824 GCF_056400545.1 Stenotrophomonas sp. P5_A8
GGGCATGGGAGCCCAGCGCCCGACCCACCGACCAGCGTCAAAACGCCTGGCTTCTATCTGATTACCGCAAGCCGAGCCCCTTAGCGGCCGGTAGGGTCCTGGGCAAAATAAAGGAGGAGGCCGCAMCGCGGCCGGGGGACATTTGCGCCAGGGGCCTACCGGCTGCTAAGGGGCCCTCACGCTCGCGRCAGCCCCGARCGGAGAAGCCAGCCAATCCACACATTGCCGGCACTGCCCGTCCACACGCATAGCCTCGTGCTCACTCTGCGACGGCCCCTGAAGCAAGACGCTCCCTTCGGATGGGAGAAGAACCAAAAAAAGGGGGCCTTTCGGCCCCCTCAAGGGTGAAGCAGCTACCCCAGTGTTGGAGAGAGAAAATCAGAAGTACGCGCGGATGCCGAAGGCGACGCCGCGGCCCGGCAGTGGCGAGTAATCGCGCAGCAGGGAAGTATGCGGACGCACTTCCTGGTTGGTCAGGTTGCTGCCGTCCAGGAAGACCTCATAGCTGTTGCTGTCGCTGCGGTCCCAGCGGTAGGCCAGGTGAGCGTCGACCAGCGTGTAGCCCTTGCTCGGGTCTTCGTTCTGCGCCACGTCCTTCTGGCTGCTGTAGCGCACCGCACCGACCGACGCGCGCCAGCCGTCCCTGGACCAGCGCAGGTCGGCGCCGACGCGGCCCGGCGCGATGCGCGGCAGGTAGCCGCTGTTGGCCAGGTCCACACTGTAGTTGTGGTTGTGGTCGCCGTGCGGCACCGCGATGTCCACGGTGCGGCTGCCGCTGCCGTCCAGCTCGGCTTTGACGTAGTCGCCGAACACGCGCAGATCCCAATCGCCCGCGCTGCCTTCGAACAGGTGCAACAGCGCCTCGGCTTCGGCACCCTTGAAGGTCGCGTCCTGCTGCGTCCACAGGCGCACCGGCAGCGATTCGACCACGCCGGTCTCGGCCAGGTAGATGAAGTCCTTGAACTTGGTCTGATAGATGGACGCCGAGAAGTCGACACGATCGCTGTGGGTGTGGATGCCCAGTTCGACGCGCTGGCCGCGCTCGGTCTTCAGGTTGGCATCGCCGATTTCCAGCGAACGCGTGGCGATGTGCGCACCGGCCGCATACAGCTCTTCATTGGTCGGCGCGCGCTCGGAGCTGTCGATGCCGAAGCGCAGATCGACGGCGTCGTTGAGGGTCCAGATGCCGGCCGCGGAGAGATTGGTGGCATCGAACTTGCGCGCGCGGTAATCGCCGGTCGGGTCCAGCTTCACCTGGTCATGGCGGCCGCCGAGTTCCAGCTTGAACGGACCGAACTGCTTTTCCTGCAGCACGAACAGACCGATGTTCTTCGTACCCGTATCCGGCACGAAGGCCTCTTCGCCCTTGGCGCCGAAATCGCTGTTGCCGAGCTGCAGGCCGAACGCGCCGTCCCAGCCGCCGATCTGCTGCTGCACTGCTTCCAGGCGGGCTTCGATGCCACGGTTGGTGAAGCGGGTGGAGGGCGTGCCGGCTTCCAGTTCCACGTGCTCGTAGTCGGTGTAGGCGGTGCGCAGGTTGATGTTCTTCAGGAACGAGGTCGGGTTGTAGATGCCGCCCTTGGCTTCGAAGCGGTTCTGCACCATGTCGATGCGAACGTCGTGCTCGTCGCCTTCTTCCTCTTCGTCGCCATGGTCGTGGTCATGATCATGGTCGTCCTCGGCATGCACGTGTGCGCCGTTGGGAATGCCGTAGTTGGTGCGGTAGGTACTGGCCGAGGCGCCGAAGTAGCCGCCGTCGCCGAGCCAGGTCGCGCCGACGCCGCCGGCGCGGGTGCGCACGGAGCTGTTGTCCAGGCGGCCGCGACGCGGTTCGTCGCTGTCGGCGGCGTCATGGTCGTGGCCGCTGTGGTCTTCCAGGCCATCGATCACCGCGTAGCCGGGAATGCGGTAGTCATCACCATTGCGGACCAGGCCATCGACATGCAGCACGACATTATTGCCGCTGACACCGTCCAGGCGGAACATGCCGCTGCGCTCGTCATTGACCGAGTTGCCGCGCAGCTCGGCGCGACCGCTGAGCGGGCGGTCCGGGAGTTCGCGCGCGATGCGGCCATCGACCACGTTGACCGCGCCGCCGATCGCGCCGCTGCCGAACAGCAGCGTGGCCGGGCCCTTCAGTACTTCGATCTGGTCGGCCAGGAACGGCTCGGTGCTGGTGGCATGGTCGGCGCTGACCGTGGAGGCATCCATGTTGCCCATGCCGTTGGAGAGCACGGCCACGCGTGGGCCTTCCTGGCCACGGATGATCGGGCGGCCGACGCCCGGGCCGAAGAAGGTGCTCTGCACGCCGGGCAGCTTGGCCACGGTGTCGCCGAGGGTGCCGGCCTTCTGTTCGTCCAGGCGTTCACCGGCGAGCACATCGACCGGACGTGCCAGCGATTCGGCGTCGCCCTGCAGCGGGGAGGCGGTGACCTTGACCGTGGACAGTTCGGTCAGGTGGTGGTCACGTTGGCCGGCATCGTCGGCGGCCAGGGCGAGCGAGGGGATCAGCGCAGCGGCGAGGGCCAGGGACAGGGCGTGGGGCTGGAGGGAGCGGGAAGAGCGCATGGGCAAAGGGTCCGTCGTCAATTGTTACAATGTATCAATGGTGTGGCGCGCGCAGCCCTTGGCGGGGCAGGTACAGCGAGGGGGCGTTACGGGGGAGGAGCGGGGCCGAGGGGTGCGCGTCGGGATTGATGTTATATTATTCCATAACGCTTCGCCGACCCTGCTGGAAGTCATGCCCCTGTTCCCCCGCCTCCGTCATCTGCTCGATCGCTTCGGTGCCACCGGCTCGCTGCTGTGCGCGGTGCACTGCGCGGTGCTGCCGATCCTGCTGGCTGCCGCGCCGTCGCTGGGCCTGTCGGTCTGGCTGGGTGACGGGGTGGAACTGGCCCTGGTCAGCTTCGTCACACTGCTTGGGCTGTTCAGTCTGGTCTGGGGCTACCGTCGACACGGCGCGCTTCGCGCGTTGGGGTTCCTGGTGCCGGGGCTGGTGGCCCTGTGGGCCGGTCTGCTGTACGACCCGCTGCACCATTCGGCGGTGCCGCACGCGGTGGTGATGACGCTCGGCGGCGTGCTGGTGGGGGTGGCGCACCTGGTGAATCTGCGTTTGAACCATGGTCACATCCATGACGCCAGCTGTGCGCATTGAGGCGCTGTGGTAGGCTTCCAGATCGTGCGCGGGGGCGCCTGAGAGGGCGGCCCCGCCGAACCCGTGTCAGTGCGGGGTAATCAGATTCAAGACTAAGGAGTTGACGACATGGGTAAGGGTGACCGCAAGACCGCCAAGGGCAAGCGTTTCAACGCCAGCTACGGCAATTCGCGCTCGCACGTGGTGAGCAAGGTGGCCGTGGGCGCAGCTGCGCCGGTCGCCAAGAAGACCGTTGCCAAGGCGCCGGCCAAGAAGGCCGTTGCCAAGAAGGCTGTCGCCAAGGCCGGTTGATCCCGTCAGGCGGGTCGAAGAAAACGCGGCGCTTGCGCCGCGTTTTTTTTTGGGATTTTTTCAGGTGCAGATCAATTTCCAGATCAAGTTCTGGATCAACAGCCAGATCCAGAACTGCGAGTGCGTGCTTGTGCTGGTTTGGGCAGGTACGGGTGGGTTGGCGGGACACGCCGTAAATACGTCCGTGTAGGCTCCCAAGCCGCATCCATGCGGCTTGAGGGTCCCGCCAACCCACCCGTACCCGCCCTTGACAGTGTCCGGGCGCGCAACGAAACGGCGGAGGAGCACTTCTGCTCTGCTCTGCTCTGCTGTGCTGTGCTGTACTCTGCTCTGCTCGCCCTCGGCCGTAGGAAAACTGTCGAGGGTGGGGGTGTGTGGG
>NZ_JBFULB010000355.1:0-3790 GCF_056400545.1 Stenotrophomonas sp. P5_A8
GCCCGTCGACAAACACCGTGTAGCCCATCGCCTGCAGCCACGACTGCTGCGCCGGGGACCACAGTGGCGGCAGGCCGATATCGCTCACGCGCGCGGCTCGGCCGTCTTGCGGGCGCGCTGCCACAGCCAGTAACCCGGCCCGGACAAGGCGTAGACAATGCCCACCGCGAACAGCACGCGCGGCAGGTCGATGACCATGATGGCGATGGCGATCGGCACCAGGGCCAGCGCCAGGAACGGCACGCGGTCCGAGCGCGGCCCCTTCTCGCCGCTGCCCTTGAAGCTCCAGAAGCGGATCCGGCTGACCATCAGCAGGGCGGCCACCAGGGTCACCCCCAGCGCGACATAGCGCAGCTGGTTGCCGTCCCAGCCCAGGTTGCCATCGGCGAACGCCCAGACGAAGGACATCATCAACCCGGCGGCCGCCGGGCTGGCCAGGCCGATGAACCAGCGCTTGTCGACCACGCTGACCTGGGTGTTGAAGCGGGCCAGGCGCAGCGCGGCGCAGGCCGCATACAGGAACGCCACTGCCCAGCCGACCCGGCCCAGCACCGGATCGTCGAATTTCAGCCACGACAGCGACCAGTGGTACATCACCAGCGCCGGGGCCATGCCGAAACTGACCAGGTCGGCCAGCGAGTCGTACTGCACGCCGAATTCACTGCTGGTGCCGGTCAGGCGGGCGACGCGGCCGTCCAGGCCGTCCATGACCGCCGCCACGAACACCGCGATGGCGGCATTGACGAAGTCGCCGTTGGCCGCCGCGATGATCGCGTAGAAGCCGGCAAACAGGCCGGCGGTGGTGAACAGGTTGGGCAGCAGGTAAATACTGCGCGAGCGCGGCGGGGGTTTCATCTGATCCATACCGGCCAGTTTAGTGGGTGTGGCGGGCTTTGGGGCGGCCCGGCCGCCGGCCGCCCCGGCGACCGCTGCCACCGCCCGGCCTCCCGCCTGTCGCCGCCGGCTTGCCAGCGCCGGGCCAGGATGCTGCAATCGGCGCCCTGACCTTGATGCCGGAGTTGCCATGCGTGCCCTGCCCTCTGTGTGCTGCCTGCTGCTGCTCGCCAGTGCCTCGGCCAGTGCCGGGACCGTCTACAAGTGGAAGGATGCCAACGGCGTCACCCAGTATTCGGAGAAAGCCCCGACCGGGCAGAAGTACGAATCGCGCCAGGTCGAGGGCCGTGATCCGGTCGCCCGCGCGGCCCCGGCGGCGGCGGCGCCGGCCGAATCCAGCGAGTGCACCACCGCGCGCAGCAACCTGACCCTGCTCAACGGCAAGGGCGCGGTCATGCAGGACACCAACGGCGACGGCAAGGCCGACACCGCCCTCACCGACGAACAGCGCGGCGCGCAGAAGAACCTGGCGGACGCGGCCATCAAGGCGTACTGCAAGCCGGCCGGCTGAGTCACGCCAACCCCGGCTCGGCGGGCCCCTGCGGCCTGCACCGCAGCCGTGATGGGCAGGGGAGCGGCTGGGCTGGCAGAATATCGACTTCTGCCGTTCAGCGAAGCCGACGATGCGCCTCTCCCAGTTCCACCTGCACACCACCAAGGAAACCCCCAGCGACGCGGAGCTCACCAGCCACCGCTTGATGCTGCGCGCGGGCATGATCCGCAAGCTGGCCTCGGGGCTGTACACCTGGTCGCCGCTGGGCCTGCGCGTGCTGCGCAAGGTCGAGCGCATCGTGCGCGAGGAAATGGAACGGGCCGGCGCGATCGAATTCCAGATCCCGACCATCCAGCCCAAGGAACTGTGGGAAGCCACCGGGCGTTGGGAGAAGTTCGGTCCRCAGCTGCTGAAGATCAAGGACCGCAAGGAGCAGGTGTTCTGCTACAGCCCCACCGCCGAAGAGGCTGCGGCCGATTTCGCGCGCCAGGAGCTGTCCAGCTACAAGCAGCTGCCGGTCAATTTCTTCCAGATCCAGACCAAGTTCCGCGATGAAATCCGACCGCGCTTCGGGGTGATGCGTTCGCGCGAGTTCCTGATGAAGGACGCCTACTCCTTCCACCTGCACGATGACTGCCTGGTGCGCGAGTACGAGAACATGAAGGCGGCCTACAGCCGCATCTTCACCCGCCTGGGCCTGGACTTCCGCATGGTGCAGGCCGACTCGGGCGCGATCGGTGGCGATGCCTCGCAGGAATTCCATGTGATCGCCGATTCCGGCGAAGACGCGCTGGTGTTCTCCACCGGCTCGGAATACGCAGCCAACATGGAAGCGGCGATCGCCGCCGCCCCCGGCGCGCGTCCGGCGGCCAGCGAGGCACAGCGCAAGGTTGAAACGCCCACCCAGAAAACCTGCGAAGCTGTGGCGGCGCTGCTTGGGCTGGGCCTGGAGCGCACCGTAAAGTCGATCGCGATCATGAGCGAAGGCGGTTTCGTGCTGGCGCTGGTGCGCGGCGACCATGAGGTCAACGAAATCAAGCTGGGCAAGGTGGACGGTCTGCAGGGCTACCGCATGGCGGGCGAGGCGGAGATCGCGGCGCACCTGGGCAGCGAGCCGGGCTTCCTGGGCCCGCTCAACCCGGCCCAGCCGATCCGCATCGTCGCCGACCGCGATGTCGCGGCGCTGGCCGACTTCGTGATCGGCGCCAACGAGACCGGCTTCCACATCGCCGGCGTCAACTGGGGCCGCGACCTGCCCGAGCCGGAAGTGGCCGATATCCGCAATGCGAAGGAAGGCGACCGCGCCGCCGACGGCGGTGAGCTGAAAATCGCACGCGGCATCGAAGTGGGCCACGTGTTCCAGCTCGGCCGTCAGTATGCGCAGGCGCTCAAGGCCACCGTGCTGGATGAGAACGGCAAGGCGGCGGTGATGGCGATGGGCTGCTACGGCATCGGCATCTCGCGCATCGTCGCGGCCGCGATCGAGCAGAACCACGACGAGGCCGGGATCATCTGGCCGGCGGCGATGGCACCGTGGCAGGTGGTGGTGTGCATCATCAACCCCAAGCAGGACGATGCGGTGGCCACTGCGGCAGCCGAGTTGCTGGCGCAGCTGCAGGCCGCCGGGCTGGATGCGGCGCTGGACGACCGCGGCCTGCGTCCGGGGCAGATGTTCGCGGACATGGAACTGATCGGCGTGCCGCACCGGGTGGTGGTATCCGAACGCGGCCTGGCCGCCGGCACCTACGAGTACCGGTCGCGCAGCGCAAGCGAGGCCGAGAGCCTGGACCGCGATGCCCTGCTCGCGCGCCTGACGGGTTGATCGAAAACAGCAGCACAAAGAGAGCCGGGGGAATATCCCGGCTTTTCTTTTTGCCCGGACGATTGAATATGCCGGTTAACTCTGTGCAGCATCCCGCCGGATATGTATGCTGTCGCGCAAGCCAAGGACTGGCCGACCCCGTCCTTAATTAGATTCCGGAGCAGTTGATGAGCATTGACCTGAGTGGCCTGTCCGCCAAAGAGCTGGGCGCCCTGATCAAGAACGCCAAGAAACAACAGACCATCGTGGCCAAGCGCCCGGCGGTGACCAAGGTGCGTACCCAGCTGACCAAGCTGGCCAAGGCGCACGGTTATTCGATCGAGGAAGTGTTCGGTGGCGCCGTCCCGGCCCGCGGCCGCGCCGCCAAGGCGACCAAGGCCCCGGCCAAGAAGGCCGTGCGCAAGCTGGGCAAGGTGGCACCGAAATACCGCAACCCGGCCAACCCGAAGGAAACTTGGACCGGCCGTGGCAAGCAGCCGCGCTGGCTGGCCGCGCTGACCACCAAGGGCAAGAAGGTCGAAGAGTTCCTGATCAAGAAGTAATGGTTTCCGGTTTCATCGGAAACTGAAACGGAAAACGCC
>NZ_JBFULB010000356.1:0-3785 GCF_056400545.1 Stenotrophomonas sp. P5_A8
TTAGTAGGTAGTGCGGTAACGCCCATCGTTGGCGGCATAGGCGTTGTAAGTCATGCCCAACGTGCCCAAAGCAGACGTTGCATCGGCCTGCCTCACTGTCGCCGCGCCGGGGCTGCGCAGGATCAGGCCAACCTGGACCTGGCCAACGCGCCGCCACTCACCTACGCCGGCGGCATTGGTCTGGGTAGTGACGCCAGAGGCTGTCTTCTGCGTGGTGATGTTGCCAAGCGGCAACGAGGACTTGCTGATGTTGGTGACCGTATCCTGGCCAAACAGCAACTGCATGTTCTCAACACCTTCCACCAGCTCTTCATTGATCGCGTAGGTGCCTGCCGACCCCGCCCGGGCGCGACGCAACCCTGGTTGCTGGGTGGCAGCATTGAGACCTATGTAATAGACCAGTGATTCGGCCCGGTACACCATGGTGGGTGCCAGCGGCGACGGAACGAAGCGGGACAGGTCCGCACCCGTAGCGGTCACCGTTCCCGCTGCGGCGGTGGTACCGCGGAACACTTCTGCAGCGCCACAGTCGGCGATACCGAAAAGCGTGGGTGCGGCGACGCCATTCTCGGTCAAACGCGCCCATTTGGCCGCATCGACAGTCAACGTGGTTGCGGTCACCGCGGTAACCGGGACGCCTTCAGGCGCAAGGAAGCGAAGCACTAGAATGTCGCTGCCAGCCACCGGCGCAGGCACCAGCCCACTGATGGCGGCAGGTAGATTGGCCGGAACCGCCCCTCCGCCGGCCACCAGGGTATCGCCTGGACCGGTTCCGGCCGCCTCATAACCCTGCACGCTCACATTGAAATCCAGCGGCGAACCGCTGCCCGGTGTGGCGCCGGTGCTGATGCGGGGCGAGCCGAGCTCGCGCACGATGTGACCCTGGTCGTTGACGCAGCCCATATGGCCAACCATGCGCACGTCACGCTCGAGGAAATCCAGCGCGAAACGTCCATTCTCCTGCACGCGGGCAACGCCCTCGGACAGCCGGGAGGCGGCCTGCGAGGCGATGAAGATCTGGATGACACCGAGCATCAGCAACAAACCGATGACCATGGCAATCATCAGTTCGACCAACGACAAACCTGTCTGGTGCACTCGGGGCATGGTCGAAGGTTTCATAGCTGGGTAACCAGGCCGAAGGTGGTCGGGGTATTGGGGTTGGCCGGGTCCCAGCGGTCGTCAGACCAGGTGATCGCCACCGTGGCCACGCCATTGACCACGGTAACCGTGGCGCCTGCATTGGCGCCCAATGCCTTGACCACCTGGCATTGCCAGCGGGCGATGTTCTGATCGATGGTCAATGCATCTCCGGCGACACGCGTACAGGCCGTGTCCGTGGCGGCCTTGCTGCCCGCAGCGAAGGTCGCATTGGTGTACCAGACCGACTGGAACCGATTACTGCGCATCAGCTCGGTGAGGTCGTAGGCGAGGTTTGTCGCCTGGGTCCGGTAGTTCGCGCTTTGCACGAAACGGACACTGGTGGTCTGCAGCATCGCAAAACCGAGCAGACCGAAGGCCAGGACGACAATGGCGATCAGTACCTCAAGCAGCGTAAAGCCGGCCTGACCGCGACCGGGAATGGATGAATGGCGACGCTTCATGGACAGGCTCCCTTGGCACTGCTGATCTGGCCGGAGACATTGACAGTCATCGTGCGCAGCAAAGGCTGGCTGCCGCATTGTTCTGGGCGCATCACCACAGCCTGATCCGCCGCGGCGCGACGGCGTCCACGCGCGTCGAAGCCGATCAGCGCGGTCGGACCGGTGACCACCATGCCGCGGCCGATCTTGTTGAATCGCAACACGGTCTCACCCGTGCTGAACGTACCGCTGTTGTCGGCATCAGCGAAAGCCATCATGCCGCCGGCCCAGTTGCCATCACAGGTATTGCCGTCGGTGCTGCCGCACACTCCGCCACCGCGGTTGCTGCGCACGGCCTCGCTGCGCGCCAGGTTGACCAGGCCCAGGAGCTCATTGTGCGCCGCAGCTACCCGATTAGAGCGGATGCTGCTTTGGAAGCTTGGATAAGCGATCGCGGACAGAATGGCGACCACCGCGACGGTGACCATCAGTTCTACCAGCGTGAAGCCGTTGGACCGGCGTGAGTACATGGAACGCTCCCCAGCGTGATGACACAGAAGATGAACGACCTGCCGTCCGGCGGCAAGCGGCGGCAGGACGAACGGTCGCCCGGGGCGACGGGCGTCAATCAGTTGACGGGCGCCCGGCGTCTACAAGGCGGCGGGGCTCCCCGCCCCGCCCCCGCCCGACCCGGTCAGACGGGTCGGCAGACCCCGCCTGCGATCAGGCCAGGACCTTATAGCAGGGCTGGTATTCGCCGGAGATCTTCATCCGGCGCTGCTCCACGAAGCCGCGCAGCAACTCGTCCAGCGCCTGCATCATGTCGGCGTCGCCATGGATCTCGAACGGCCCGAGCTGCTCGATGCGGCGCATCCCGTCTTCCTTGACATTGCCGGCCACGATGCCGGAGAACGCCCGACGCAGGTCGGCAGCCAGGGCATGCGGCGGACGGCCGTGGTGCAGGTCCAGCGCAGCCATCGCCTCGTGCGTGGGCACGAACGGCTGCTGGTATTCCCACGGAATCTCGATCGACCAGTTGAAGAAGAACGAATCCTTCTGCTCCAGGCGATGCTCGCGCACGCGCTTGATACCGGCGGACATGCGCCGTGCCACCGCGACCGGGTCGCCGATGATGATCTCGTAGCGCGCCGCCGCGGCCTCGCCCAGAGTGAGGCGGATGAAGCGGTCGATCTGCTCGAAGTACGGCGCCGCCACGGTCGGGCCGGTCAGGATCAGCGGGAACGGCAGGTCCTTGTTTTCCTCGCGCAGCAGGATGCCGAGCAGGTACAGGATCTCTTCGGCAGTGCCCACGCCGCCGGCGAACACGATGATGCCGTGTCCGATCCGCACGAACGCTTCGAGACGCTTCTCGATGTCCGGCATGATCACCAGGTGGTTGACGATCGGGTTCGGCGACTCGGCGGCGATGATGCCCGGCTCGGTCAGGCCGATGTAGCGGGTGACGTGCTTGCGCTGCTTGGCATGGGCGATGGTGGCGCCCTTCATCGGGCCCTTCATCGCGCCCGGGCCGCAGCCGGTGCAGATATCCAGCCCGCGCAGGCCCAGCTCGTAACCGACCTGCTTGGTGTAGAGGTACTCATCGCGACCGATCGAATGGCCGCCCCAGCAGACCACCAGGTTCGGGTCGCCCGGGTTGAGGATGCGCGCGTTGCGCAGCAGCCCGAATACCGCGTTGGTGATGCCCTCGGACGATTCCAGTTCGGCCGCGTACTGCGGGCCCATCTCGATGGCCATGTAGGCCAGGTCGCGGACCACGGCGAACAGCAGCTCGGCCACGCCGCGGATGATCTCGCCATCCACGAAGGCCATCGCCGGGGCGTTGACGAGGTCGATGCGGACGCCGCGATCCTGCTGCGCCACCTGGATGTCGAAATCCGGGTACAGATCGCGCGCCGCGCGCGGATCGTCCGAGGCACTTCCACTGGTCAGCACGGCCAGCGCGCAGCGGCGCAGCAGCTCGTGCATGCCGCCGCCGGAGGCGTCGCGCAGGCGCGCAACCTCGGCCCGGGACAGCACATCCAGCCCACCGCGCGGGTAGATCCGCGCGTCCTGCACCGGCAGCGTCCGCGCCGGGGTTTCGGTGATCTTCATTTCCATTCTTTCTGCTTTCCTCAAGGTTTCCGACTGTACCGCTGCCCCCTTAAAAAGCAAAACGGCCAGGAAGCCCGGCCGTTGGATAGG
>NZ_JBFULB010000357.1:0-3756 GCF_056400545.1 Stenotrophomonas sp. P5_A8
GTCGATCTCCGGGTCCATCAACGCATTGAGCGCGAAGTTCTGTTCGCGGTTGCGCGCGCTGATGCCCCACACCGCGTGGCTGCCGTGGCGGAAGTCGTTGACCAGCGACAGGGTGATCTTGTCGTTGTCGACCTTGGCCACGCGCAGTTCGACTTCATCCTCGCCGGGCAGGTAGGCGTACTGGTTGGGATGCCAGTTCTCGTCTTCGCTGGCGATGATTTCGTAACTGGTGCGGCCCTTGTCGCTCCAGCTGCGCAGGTTGTCGGTGTGCTTCTTCCAGAAATCTTCCGGCAGCTCGGTGGCGCCGGTGTAGAGCAGGCTGAAATCGTCGAGCGCGCGGTCGTTCTCGTAGTCTTCGGACACGATCCCGGCGATGGCCGCCTTGATCCGCAGGTTGATGTCCTTGGAGACGAACACCACCGGGATCTCGGGCACCTGTTCCTTCAGCGCCAGGATCGCACCGAGGATGGCGTTGTCCGGGATGACCGCGCCGAAGCTCTTGCCCGCATCGAAATGACTGGTCTGGAACCGCAGCAGGCCCACGCTCTGCTTGCCGCGCAGCTGCAACCCGTTCGGGCGCTGCAGCGGGATGCCATCGGCCAGGTTGTCCAGGCCCGAGGCCTGCACCAGCTCATTGAGGAAACGGCTGACCTGGCGCGCGTTGCGGCTTGCCTCGGTGGTGCCCTTCTTGCCGTTGTCCAGCTCTTCGATCACCTGCATCGGCAGGTAGACATCATGCTCCTCGAACTTGAACAGCGCGGTCGGATCGTGCATCAGCACGTTGGTATCCAGTACGTAGATGCGCTTGCCTCGGGTCATCGTCAATTCCTGGTGGCAGAACAGGGACAAGCCATCACGACCTGCGGGGCAGGGTGATGGCCATGGGGGGTGCCGGATTGATCACTGGGTTTTCGCGGCCTTCAGGGCTTCAAGGACGGTGTCTGCGTGGCCGGCCACTTTGACCTTGCGCCACGCCTGCACGATACGACTGTCGGGCGAAATCAGGAAGGTGCTGCGTTCGATGCCACGCACCTGCTTGCCGTACATGTTCTTCAGCTTGATCACATCGAAGGCGGTGCACAACGCTTCGTCGCCATCGCTGATCAGCGGGAAGGCGAAGCCCTGCTTGGCGCAGAAGTTGTCGTGGGATTTGACCGAATCGCGGGAGACGCCGAACACGCGGGCGCCGGCCTGGGTGAACTGCGGGAGCAGCGCGTTGAAGTCGATGCCTTCGGTGGTGCAGCCTGGCGTGCTGTCCTTGGGATAGAAGTACAGAACAAGCCATTGGCCGGCGAGCGTGCCGAGGGTGGTGGTTTCACCGCCGGACAGTGCCAGCGGGAGATCGAGGGTGGATCTGTCCAGGGTGTCGCCGATGTTCATGAGGTCCTTTTTCCGGAGCCTGGGGCAAAGCTGTTACAGACGTGCGTCATCACACCTGCATGAAACATCGCGCGCCCGTGACGAACGCGMGAAAGATCAGAACTTCATCGGATCCATGATCGCGTCGAGGTTCAGGTGGTCGCAGAACTCCAGGAAATCGTCGCGCAGCGCGGCGATGTGCATGTTCGCCGGTACGCCGATGGTGACCTGCGCGGAGAACATTTCCGCCCCGGTCTGCATGGCGCGGTAGCGGGTGCTCTGCAGGTTCTCGATGGTGATGCCCTGGCGGTCGAAGAAATCGGCCAGCTGGAACAGGATGCCCGGCTTGTCGGCGGCGATCACTTCCACGATGTAGGGCAGCAGGTTGGACTGCGCCTGCTTGGCACCGGTGCGGTACCAGACCAGCTTCAGGCCTTCCTCGCGCTCCAGGCGGGTGAGCATGGCTTCCAGCTTTGCCACCGAGTCCCACGAGCCGGTGGCCAGGGCGGTCACCGAGACATCGCGACCCACCGTGGACAGGCGGGCATCGACCAGGTTGCAGCCGCTGTCGGCGATACGCCGGGTGACGGGCAGCAGGGGGGACTCCGGATGCGTCGTATAGGCGTTGATCAGGAGATGGTTTTCGGTCGGCGCAGGCCGCGGCGTGGTGTCGGTCAAGATGGTTCCGGGTGATACAAGGTGAGTCTGAACGGCCGACGACGGCACGTTCGCCGGAGTCCAGCATACTTGCCCGCGCTTTCGACCCGCAAGTAACATGCAAAGTACATCCGGCCGGCGTTTACGCAGGTGGGGTGCCCCCTTTCTTCCGAGCAACGTTTCCTTGTCCCTTTCCGGTCTCATCACCGCGCTGGCCACGCCTTTCCAGGCGAGCGGCGCATTGGATCCCGACGGTTGGCAGCGCTTGCTGCACCTGCAACTGGAGGGTGGTGTTCACGGGGTGGTGGTGGCCGGTTCGACCGGCGAGGCCGCGGCCCTGTCCGACGACGAGTACGACCAGCTGCTGCGCAGCGCGGTGAAAACCGTGGCCGGACGCGTCGCCGTGCTGGCCGGTACCGGTCTGTCGGGGACGGCCAAAACCATCGAGCAGACCCGCCGCGCGGCCGCCAATGGCGCCACCCATGCGCTGGTGGTGACCCCGCCGTACGTGCGCCCGACCCAGGCCGGACTGATCGCGCACTACCGCGCGGTGGCCGACCAGGGCGGTCTGCCCGTGATCCTGTACAACGTGCCCGGGCGTACCGGCTGCGACATGTTGCCGGAGACCGTGGCCGAACTGGCTGCCCATCCCAACATCGTCGGGATCAAGGAAGCGGTGGGCGATGTCGGCCGCGTGCAGGCGCTGCTGGCGCTGCGTTCGCCGGCGTTCGCCATCCTCAGTGGCGATGACGGCACCGCCGCACGCTCGATCCTGTCCGGCATCGATGGCCTGATCTCGGTGGGCTCCAATGCCTTGCCGGGCGCCTACCGGCGCATGTGCGACCTGGCTGCGGCCGGCGAGCGCGACGCGGCCGAGGCGTGGGATGCACGCCTGGAGCCGTTCCATGCATTCTGCGGCGTGGAGTCCAATCCGATCCCGGTGAAGGACCTGCTGCGCCGGATCGGCATCGGCCACGGGCTTCGCCTGCCGCTGCTGTCCCTGTCTGCGGCCCATCACGCCGCTGCCGAACACCTGGCCACCGACATCGGTGCGCTGGAAGCACTATCCAACCACTGATCGACAGTGGTAACCTAGGAGATTCACATGCGTCAATCCGTTTCCGCCATCCGCGTGCTGTCCTTCGCGATCCTGGCCACCGCCACCCTCGTGGGCACCACCGGCTGCTTCAAGCGTGGTGCGAAGGGCGACTACGCGCTCGCGCCGGAAATGCGTCCGCTGGAAGTGCCGCCGGACCTGAACGTCCCGGGCGGCAGCGCCACGGCCCAGGTGCCGGCATTGGCCTCGCAGTCGGCCAGGCCCGCGCCGGCCGCTGCCGGCACGCAGGCACCGGCCGCCAATGCTGCCGGTTTCACCGTGCAGGGCACCAAGGATGAGGCGTTCGGCAAGGTCGGCACCGCGCTGGACGCCATTGCAGGGGTGAAGATCGCCAGCAAGGCCCAGCTGCTGGGTTCCTACGATGTGGCCTATGAAGGCAGCGACTTCCTGGTGCGCGTGGTTGGCGTGGAAGCCGGCGCGTACATCTCCGCCGTTGACCCGCGTGGCCTGCCGGCTACCGGTGCTGCCCCGACCAAGCTGCTGGCTGAGCTGAAGGCGAAGCTGGCGCCGTAAGGGCGTGTGCGGACCCGGCCGTTGTCCGGGTCCGTGCCGCGTGCCGCGATAAGGAAACCGGGTAGAGCCGAGCCATGCTCGGCTGCTTCCGGATCGGCGCAGCCGAGCAT
>NZ_JBFULB010000358.1:0-3755 GCF_056400545.1 Stenotrophomonas sp. P5_A8
GGGTTGGCACGGTGATCGCCTGCGCATCGCCGACCACGCGGTCGGCGGCCTCGTACAGGCCAAGCAGCACCCGGACCGAGATCGGTCGGGTGATCAACGGATCGGTGCGGTAGCTTTCCACGCGCCCGGGATCATGGGTGAGCCACTGCGGCTTGACGTAGCTGTTGACGAAGAAGTTGCCACGCAGCTTCTGCATCAGCTTCAGCCCGGGCACCGCCAGCGGCACGTACAGCTTGACCTTGAACGCCGGCGATGCGAGCACCAGCGCACGTAGCGGCGGTGCGTAATCGTGCACCCAGGTCGCAGCGACCACCGCGCCGACGCTCTGGGCGATGATCGCGATGTCTTCCACACCGATGCCATGCTGCTGGCCGATGTGCGCGATGAAGCTGTCCAGGTCACGCACCAGCGCCTCGAAGCCCGGCGCATCGCCACGCTCACCGGGCGACTGGCCATTGCCGCGCGCATCCCAGGCGAATACCTCGGTGTCGGGCAGGTCCAGTTCGTCCACCAGGTGGGCGACACGGCCGGAGTGCTCATGGCCGCGGTGCAGCAGCACCAGCGCACGGCGCGGCGCGGCGGACGAGGCAGCCGGCCAATGCCGGTAAAACAGCGGTTGGCCATCGAAGCTGTGGAATTGCAGGTGTTCCTGTACGCGCATGCCTTACTCCGTTGTGTGTCTGCCCGCAGTGCCGATCAGGCCTGCTCCGCCAATCCGTTGCGCATCCGCCGCCACGCGGTCAGCAGGCACAGCGCCGCTGCCACCCACGCCACGCCGCTCACCACCGCTCCGCCGATCCAGCCCACTGCAAGCAGCACGCCGACCAGGCCGATCACGAAGGCGCGGTCACTTTTCCCCATGGGTCCGTCGTAGCGCCGACTGGCCCCCACCATCAGCCCCAGGACGCCAGCGTACTCGCAAACCGCCGCAAGCCACGTCAGCACCCAGATCGCGGTCGGATCGACCCCGGGCAGGCTGAGCAGGCTCAGGTACAGGGCCGCATCGGCCAGGACATCGCACAGTTCATTGAGGTAAGCCCCCAGCCGCGACTGCTGGCCGAACTCGCGCGCCAGCATGCCGTCCACGGCATTGAGTGCCATGCGCAGCAGCATCCATACCGGCAACGCCAGGTACCACAGCGGCTGCGCCGGTGCCCACGCGTAGACCGCGACCGCCACGGCCAGCGACACCACGGCGGCAGCGACGGTCACCACGTTGGCGGTAATGCCCGCCCGGTACAGACCCCGTACGCCAGGGCGCAGCAGATCCTGGAAACGCCCCTTCAATGCATAGATCGACATACCGCAACCTTCTCCTGACCTGTTCCACTGTATGGGTGCCTGCCACGGCAGGGAATTGCCTCGTTGCCGGGTGCGCTCATCCTGCTGCCATAAGTTGCCGCCACAGCTGCACGAAGCGCGGTGAATACCAATAGCCTTCGTTGCGCATCAATTGGGTGGGCAGATCATCGGCGAGCCGGTAGCGGCCGTCGAAGCGCTGGCCGAACTGCTGCTTCAGGCGGGCCAGGTGGGCAGGGTCGCTGTCGAGCATCGCGCACGCCAGCAGCCCCAGCCAACCGTCCACGTCGTCCGGCTCGCGGGTGAAGGCCTGCTCGAACAGGCGCTTTGCGTCCTGCGGGCGGCCCMGGTCCAGCAGCATGAAGCCGTAGTTGCGCTGCGCGTCGATGTTGTCCGGCTGCGCCTGCAGCAACTGTTGCATGCGCAGGGCAGCCTCGCCGGTGCGGCCCAGGTGGAACAGTACGTAGCCGGCGTGCTCCAGCAGGTCCAGGTCAGGCTGCGCCTGCGGCGGCTGCGCGCGTTGCAGTGCGTCCAGGCGCACCCACGCCGCTTCGAAGTCGGGCGTGGCCGCCGCGGGGTCGCCGGCCGACAAGGCCATCGCGGCACGGTTGAACCACGGGCGGTAGTCCTCGGGCGCTTCGTCGATGGCGGCCTGCAGTGCGGCGCGGGCGCCGGCGGCATCGCCACTGTCGCTGAGCGCGCTGGCCAGGTTGAGATGGATGCTCATGCGCTGTTCGCGCTGCGCGGCAGCGTCCAGGTCAGGCGCCGACGGCAGTGTCAGCGCGGTGCGGTATTCCTGCACGGCCTTGCGCGGCTGCTTGAGCTGCTGCAGGTACAGGTTGCCCAGGTTGAAGTGCGCGTCCAGGCGCTTGGGCTGCAGCCGCATCGCCGCGCGGTAGGCCTCCACCGCCAGGGCATGCTGGCCGCTGTCACCCAGTGCACTGCCCTGGTTGAGGCGCAGGCCATAGTTGTCGGGGAAGCGTGCCACGCCGTTGCCCGCCACCACCGCCGCCTCGCGGGTATCGCCCAGCTGCAGCAGCATGGCCGCGTAGTTGATGAAGGCATCGGGCGACAGGTTGCCGGGCAGCGTCACCAGGTGGGCGTAGTAGCGCCGCGCCTTGTCGGTCTGCCCGGTGCGGCTGTAGTGGTAAGCCAGGCGCTGCTGGATGTCCAGGTTGCCCGGCTCCAGCTGCGCGGCTCGCAGCAGGTCCTTCTCGGCCGCGCCATCATCGCCGAGTTCATGCAGCACATTGGCGCGGTTGAGCAGGCCGATGGTCTTGAGCGGGGCGCGCTGGATGTAGTCGTTGAACGTGTCCAGCGCGCGTTGGTGCTGCCCCAGCCGGGCCTGCGCCACGCCCAGGTTGAGCCAGCCGGTATCCAGGCCGGGATCCAGCCGTACCGCCTGCGCGAACAGGTCCGCCGCGGCCTGCCACTGCCCCGCCCGGGTCTGCGCCTGGCCCTGGTTGAACAGCAGCTGCGCCTGGTTTTCTGCCGGCAGCGCACCGGCCTGCGCGGCCACGGCCGCACGGTCGCCCTTGCCGCCCTGGCCCAGCAGCGACAGCCGGTTGGTCAGCACCCGCGGGTTGCCCGGGTCCTTTGCCAGCGCACGGTCGTAGGCGGCCAGCGCCTCGCGGGTGTGGCCGAGCCGCTCCTGGACTACGCCGATGTTGAGCCAGGTATCGGCATCCTCCTTGCCCAGCGCCAGGGCCGCCTTGAAGTCCTGCAGCGCGCCGGCCGCGTCGCCCATGTCCAATCGGGTCACACCACGATTGTAGGGATACAGCGGTTCGGTCGGCGCCAGCCGCATGGCCTGGCCATCATCGGCCAGCGACTGGCTGGACCGGCCCAGCGCGTGCTGGGCCAGTGCGCGGTTGCCGTAGTAGCCGGCCACCTGCGGCGATTGCGCGATAGCCTGGTCCAGCAGTTCCAGCGCACGCCGTGGCTGGCCCAGGTGGTGATACGCCTGCGCGGCGTGGAAGAGGATGTCGGCCGCCTGCCCGGTGCCCTCCGGGTCATCGCGATAGGCCCGCTCGTAGGCGGCGAACACCTCCAACATGCGCGCGTTGTCGTGCTGCTGGTTGAGCAGGAACAGGTAATTGCGGAACAGGCTGCTGGCGTGACCACCGGCCTGGAGCGCCGCCGCGTAGTCGGCCAGCGCGCCCACGGTGTCACCGGCCTTGGCCTTGGCGGTGCCTTGCAGCTGCAGGCTTTCGGCGTCGCTCGGGTCGGCCCGCAGCGCCTGTGCGGCGGCGGCCAGTACCCCGGCGTTGTCGTCGGTCGCCGCGGCGATGTAGGCCTTCAGCCGGTACAGGCGGGCCTGCTGCGGATCCAGGGCGATGGCCTGGTCGATCAGCCGCCTGGCGCCGGACCAGTCCTGCGCCTCGTAGGCCGCGTTGGCCTGCTGCTCCAGATCCTCGCTGCTGGTCCCGTCGGCATCGGCCGGCGCGTCGGCGCCC
>NZ_JBFULB010000359.1:0-3737 GCF_056400545.1 Stenotrophomonas sp. P5_A8
CGGCATACCTGGATCGCCTGCCAAGAACACGCCCGACTGCGGAGCCATACATTGCTCCATGGCGGGGCCATTGCCGGCGAATCCAGGCGGCCGCTGCAGGGTCGGCAATCCGTCCTGCAATCGACTGTCCGTCATGCCAGCAAGCGTCAAGACCTGCTTTTCGGCCCCCCTACCGCAACTGCCCCCCGTGCAAGCGATAACTCCGGTGCACGATGCCCTCAGGCAATTCATCGTGGGTGATCATCAGCAGACTCCGATGACCCAGTGCAGCCACCATGTCATGCAGCAATGCATGCGCGGTATCCACATCCAGGCCTTCGGTAGGCTCGTCCAGCAGCAGGATCGGCGACTCCCGCAGGAATGCGCGCGCCAGTGCCAGCCGGCGCGCCTGTCCCGCCGACATCGTGGCGCCGTTCTCGCCGACCCACGCCTGTAGGCCTCCAAGCTGCTCGGCCCAGCCGAGCAGCCGCACATCGGCCAGCACCTGCCACAGGCGTGCATCACTGGCCTGCGGATCGCCCAGGCGCAGGTTGTCGGCAATGCTGCCGGCAAACACCGGCGCGTTCTGCGGCAACCAGGCGATCTGCCGGTGCCAGTCGGCCTGACGGAACTGGCGGATATCGATGCCGCCGTAACGCACATAGCCCGCTTCCGGGTCCCACAGCCGCAGCAGCAGCGAGGACAGCGTGGTCTTGCCGCTGCCACTGTCGCCACCGATGGCGATGCGCTCGCCCGGGCGCAGCTGGAGTTGCACGCCGTCCAGCAGCACGCGCGCCTGGTCCGGCCAACGGAAGACGACGTGCTCGAAGCTCACCGTGGCCGCTTGTGCAGGCATCGCCACCGGGTCGAGCGGCTCGGTCACGCCCGGCGCCTGCTCCACGATCTGCTCCAGGCGCCCGGCCGCCACGCGCCCGGACAACCACGACTGCCAGGCCAGGCCAATGCCCGCCCACAGCTCCAGCAGGGCCACGGTGAGGAACACCAGCCCGGCCGCGAGCGCTGCATCGATGGCGCCGGTTTCAACGCCATGCAACGCCAGCCAAAGCATTGCCACCAGCCCGACAGCGGCACACAGGCCATGCAGCGCATTGCCGCCGATCAACCGCCAGCGCCGACGCCGGTCGCGCGATTTCAGCTGCTTGGCCGCCACCAACACGCGCAGGTTCCAGTGCTCGCGCGCCTGCAGCGCAGTCAGGTCGGCTGCACCTTCCAGGCCTTCGAAGGACTGCGCACGCAGCTGCGCGCGGTGCAGCGCGCGGTCGCGCTCCTGCTCACCGGCACCGCGCACGGTGAGCCACGGCACGCCGACACCGATCAGCAACGCCAGCGCGCCCAGCAGCAGCGCGGCCGGCGGATGGATGAGGGCTGCCGAAACCACGCCCACCAGCGATATCCCACCGAGTGCCAGCAATGGCCCGATCGCACGCACCAGCAGACCGTCGACTTCGCCGATGTCCGACATCAACCGGGCCAGCAGCTCGCCGGTGCGCACGCCGGCCAACCGCGCCGGTGCCAACGGCAGCGCGCGACGGAAGAACCACACGCGCAGATCGCGCGCGATGCGCAGGGTGACATCGTGGCCGACCAGTTTTTCGAAATAGCGCGACGCGATGCGCGCCATGGTCAGGCCACGGATGCCCGCCGACGGCGAGAAGAAGTTGAAGCCGCTGCCCAGCCCGGCCGCGCCGGCCAGCGCGGCCGCCGTGAGGAAGCCACCGGACAGACCGAGCAGCGCGGTGCCGGCCAGCATCGTGGTCCACAGCAGCAGCACGGTCAGCAGCAGGCGGCCGCGATGGCGGGTGAACACCGAACGCAGCGAATCGGCAGCGGCGCGCGGGGGACGTTGCGTGCTCATGCCGAGGTCTCCGTGGTGGTCACCGACGTACCGGTGGCGCTCAGGGTGAGCCGCGTATCGGCCCAGCGCATCGCCACCTCGCTATGGGTGGCGATCACCACGCAGCGACCACGCGCGAACGCGGCCAGGGTACGCAGCAGGTCGGCTTCGGTGTCGGCATCGAGGAAGGCCGTCGGCTCGTCGAGCAGCAGCAGGTGCGGGTCGCGCAACAGCAGCCGGGCCAGCCCGATGCGGCGCGCTTCGCCACCGGACAGACCAAAGCCGCGCTCACCGATCACCGTGTCCAGCCCCTTGGGCAAGCCGGCGGCAAAGCGCATCACCTGCGCAGCCTCCGCTACCGCGCGCAGGTGCGCATCGGTGGCGCCGGGGTCGGCCAGGCGCAGGTTGTCGGCGATGCTGCCGTGGAACAGGTACGGGCGCTGTCCTGCATAGCCGACGTCCATGCCAGGACGCAGCACGATGCTGCCCGACTGCGGTGGCAGCCAGCCGGCCAGTGCTTCGAGCAGCGTGCTCTTGCCGCTGCCGCTGGGGCCGACCAGCGCCAGGCGCTGGCCGGCCTGGATCTGGAACGACAGCTGCTGGATCACATCGTGCTGCGCCCCCACGGGGCGCAGCACCAGGTCGCGCACCACCACCGGTGGCGCGTGCTGCTCCAGCAGCTCCGGCGCGCGCGGCACGGCGGCCCGCGCATCGCCGGCATCGGTGGCTGGCGGGAGTTCGCCGAGCAGGCGTTCCACCTCGGCAGCAGCGGCCAGTGCATTGGCGCGATCGTGGTAATGCGCGGCCAGGCGCCGTAGCGGTGCGTAGAACTCCGGCGCCAGCAGCAGGCAGAACATGCCCACGCCCAGCGTGGGCACCTGCGCATGCAACGACATCAGGCCCAGGTAGCTCAGGCCCAGGTACAGCGCGACCATCGCCACGCTCACCGAGGCGAAAAATTCCAGCACGGTCGAGGACAGAAACGCGATCCGCAGCACTTTCATGGTGCGCTCGCGCACGCCTTCGGCCGCGGCAGCCACGCCGTCCAGCTCGGCCTCACCACGGCCGTACAGGCGCAGCAGGCCCAGGCCCTTGATGCGGTCGGCGAAGTGCCCGCTCATCCGCGCCAGCTCGCCCAGCTGCGCGCGTCCGGCCGCTTCGGCGCCCCACCCGACCAGCATCATGAAGAACGGCACCAATGGCGCGGTGAACAGCAGGATCAACGCCACTACCCAGTCGGTCCAGGCCACGGCCAGCAGTATCAGCAGCGGCACCACCACCACCTCGATCCGCACCGGCTGGTAGCCGCCGTAATAATTCTCGATCGCATCGGCATGGGTCAGCATCAGCTCACCCAGCTCGCCCGTGCGCTGCTGCCGCAACCACAGTGGGCCCCGCGCCAGCAGCCGCCGATACACCCGTTCACGCAGGGCCAGCCGGGCGGCATCGGCGACGTCGCCCGCGGCAGCCTGGGTGGCGCTGGCCAGCAGCGCGCGCACCGTCAACACCCCCAGCAGACCTACCAGCACCGGGGTGGCGCTGGCCAGTGGCCGGTGTTCGACCAGAATCGCCTGGATCAGCCARGCGATGGCGGCGGCCTGGCCGATCAGCAACGCCCCGGATACGCAGATGCACGCCGCCGCCCAGCGCTGGCGCCCGCGCGCGGCCGCGCCGAGGCTGCCCAGCCACAGCAGGCGCTGCCGACGCAGGGCGGTGGTCTCAACAGCAGTGGCTTCGGGGCGTATGCTCACGTGGGATCACAGGGGGACACAGGGAAGATCCAGTCGATTGGAGTGCCTGCCGGCATGGCACCCGTGCGTCAAGCGGTCGCAGCGTGCCCGGGGGCATACGCGTCCATCCCCGCCGGGTTTGTACATTGATCTGAATCAAGGCTGTTTGAAGT
>NZ_JBFULB010000360.1:0-3731 GCF_056400545.1 Stenotrophomonas sp. P5_A8
GATCTGGACGTAGCCAATTCAGGTCGTCTAGACGGGTGAGCCCCGCTACTTCATTGCCTCCAGCGGCACCAGCGACGCCCATACCAGCAGCAGGGCAAGCCACAGCCATCGCCAACGACCCATGCCGTGCCACGCCGCGCGCCACGGGCCGGGCAGTTTTTCATGACTCATGTCTGCCGCCTTTTGGCTGCTGATCGCAGCGAATCCACTGTGCGAAGTCCGTAGAGATACACGCCGGTGAAGCACAGCCCGGTCAACAGCGTGCCGGCCAGCAACCAGAGCAGTCGGATGGGCCAACCGCCGAAGCTGCCGAAGTGCAGGGGATCGGCCATTTCGGCGATACGCTGATGGACCCCCAGCGCACGGCCGTCATGCATGCCGATCACGTGCCCGGTGCGCAGGTCCACGGCGATGTTGTTGGCCCGCTCCCGCACCAGCCAGGCGTCGGCCTCCCCCAGGAACAGGATGCTCCCGCCATCGCGTGCGGGAATGGCGCCGAGGATGTGAAGGCCGGGCCATTGCTGGCGGACGGTCTGCACCGCAGCGTCCACAGCGGCCGGGTCGACGGCGGCAGCGCGGTCATCGCCCTCGGCCAGTCGCATGGTCGGCGCGGCCGGTGCATCGCCGCCAAGGGATTCGATCAGATACCACGCGCCGGTCAAGCCGATCAGCAGCAAAAACCAGAGTGACCAAACCCCGGCCAGGCGATGGACATCGCCCCACAGGCGGCGCGGTCGCGAGGGGTCGGGCCGTTTGAAGAAGCCGCGCCACCACTTCTTGTAGATGTACAGGCTGCTCAACAGCGACAGCAGCAACGGGATGGACAGCGCCGCCACCAGTGGCACGCCCCAGGCCACCGGCAGCATCAGGTGGCGGTGGGTGTTGCGCAGCAGCCGTTGCGTATTGAACCAGCCCGTGTCGCCGGTCACCTGCGCGGTATACGGGTTGATCCAGACAAAGCGTCGCTTGCCATCGGGCAGGCGCATCTGCGCGCGCGCCGCGAACAGGCGCGTGTGACCGGCGGAGATGCCTTCCAGCTCCCAGTCCGGATGTGCCGCCTGCGCGGCATGGATGACCGGCCCCCAGCCGGCCTGCTCACCCCCATCGGCCACGCGCATGGGGGCGTGCAGCAGCCAGTCGATCTCCTGCGAGAACACCGCCAGCGTGCCGGTGAGGCAGACAAAGCCCATGAACAGGCAGAGCTTCAGGCCGAGCCAGCTGTGCAGATCGAACCACAGCCGGCGCCCACTCCCGCTGCGTGCAGGGCGGTGGGGGGGCGCTGGCGTAGGCTGGCGCATGGGCGGGCTCAGAAGGCGTACGCCGCTTGCACGTACACGCGGCGTGGCTCACCCGGAAAGTGGCCGGTGCGCTCGGTGAAGCCACTGGCCGCATAGACCTTGTCGAACAGGTTTTTGACGTTGGCCTGGAACTGCCACTGCTGCCACTGCGTCTTCCAGCTCATGTCGAACACGGTATACGGCTTTACCCGTTGGCCATCCAGGCTGACGCGCTCATCCACGTAGTCGGCGCCAAAGCCGATGGCGGAGTTGATCGCCGGCAGGTCGTAGCGCGTCCACAGGCCGAGCTTGTTCTGCGGCGCATTGGCGAAGCGATCGCCGGAGGCATTGGTGATGCCGTTGCTGCCGGCATCCTTCACCCGCGCATCGTTGTAGGCGTAGGTCAGGTTGAGCACCCAGCGGTCGGTGACATCGGCCAGCAGATCCAGCTCCATGCCCGTACTGCGCACCAGGCCCAGGGCGGCCAGCTGGTTGACGCCGTCCACGATCTCGCCGGTGGCCTGCACGATATTGCTGCGGTCGATCCGGTACGCGGCCAGGTTCAGGGTGACGCGCTCGGCCAGCAGGGATTTCAACCCGACTTCCCATTGTTTGCTGCGCTCGGCATCGAACGGGCCGCCCGCCTCGGCGCTCTGGTTGGCCGCGCTCTGGGGCATGAAGCCGCTGGCGATATTGGCGTAGACATTCACGCCTTCCCGCACGGTATACGTGCTGCCCAGACGCCAGCTGATGTCGTTGCCGTCCACGCGGGTGCCGGCAACGCGGTCATCGTCCTTGAAGCCATCCCAACGCAGTCCGGCCAGCACATGCCAGCGCGGGGTCAGGGTCAGTTCGTCCTGGAGGTAGCCGCCATAGCGCTTGCTGCGCGTGCTCGTGCTGCGCCAGGGCAGGGCGGCCAGGTTGTAGTCGCGCCACGAACTTGCGCCATACACCGGGTTGAACAGGTCGATGCCCGGCACCGGGCCGGCACCCCGCGCCAGATCCGCGCTGTTGGCCGTCTGCGCGGTGAAGTCGGCATCCTGCTGGTACACATCGGCGCCGAACAGCACCTTGTGCTCGATGCTGCCGGTGCTGACGCGCCACACGGCGTTGGCGTTGGCGGTGAATGCATCGTTGTCGCGGATCTGGTTGCGCAGCTGGCGGGTCATCCACTCGGGTACACCGTCGCGGTTGCGGTCGATCAGCCCCATCGGCTCGTGGTAGATCTGATGCTCGTTGTTCTCGAACCAGCGTGCACCCACATCCACGTCCAGGTTGGTGCTGGGCGAGAAGCGGTACTGGGCCAGCGCAACCTTGGCGCGCATGTCGAGAAAGTCGCTGGCTTCGTTGTGATTCCAGCGACGGTCGGTGAGAAAACTGCCGTTGTCGTCCACCGGCACGCCACGCAGGCGGTTGCCGCCCAGGTTCTGGGTGATGTCGGTGAACTGCAGGGTCAACTCGCCGGTGTCGCCCACGTCGAAGGCCAGCGACGCATCACCGATCACGCTTTCGCTGTCCGCGTTCCAGCGCACGCCCTGTTCGGTGTCGCCATAGAGCCCGGCGCGGTAGCGCACGCTGCCCGCGGTGTTCATCGGCCCGGTGGCCTCGATCGACGCCGCCCGGAAATCGTTGTTGCCGGCCTGCAGTTCGATACGGCGTTCGGGCGTGGCTTTGGGCTTGCGCGTCACGTAGTTGATGACGCCCCCGGCATCGCCGCCGCCGTACAGGGCGCCGGCCGGTCCCTTCAGGACTTCCACGCGCTCGATGTTGAACAGCTGCGGCACCGAAAAGCCGGCATAGGGGTCGCCGCGCAGCCCGTCATACAGCACGTTTTCCTGGCGGAAGCCGCGCAGGGTCACGCCGGCATAGCTGAAGAAACTGATGCCGCTGATGCTGCGGTACAGGTCGGTGATCTGGCGGGCCGCCTGGTCTTCAATCAGCTCACGCGGTACCACCTGGATGGACTGCGGCACCAGCGCCAGCGGCGTTTCCGTCCGCGTGCCCACCGTGGCGTCGTCCACCCGGTAGAGGGTCTGGGCGCGGCCGAGCACCTGTACTGCGTCGAGCTGCTGCACATCGGCGGAGGAGGGAGGAGCGGCGTGGGCCGAAAGGCAGGCGAGGGTCAGGGACAGGCCCAGGGCGGAGGGGCGAAGTGGTGGGCGGGTCATCGGGGGCGGGAGACTAGGTGCGAATGAGAAAGATTAACATGTGGGGAGGTCAAATGCCTGCGTCTCAACGGGAGGTCCGGCCCGCTTCGGATCAGCCGCTCTGCCGCCCGCTGGCCGACGTGTGGGGGGACGTCACCCGCCTTCGTCAGTGATGCGCCGTCATGCTGTGGGCATTCTGGGGCCGCGAAGGTGGGCATCCGCGGGATCTCGACCCGCTGGTTTAGCAAGTCCCAAAATGGGACTTTGATTGCCGCATGAGAGTCATCGCCATTGCCACGCTCAGGGA
>NZ_JBFULB010000361.1:0-3722 GCF_056400545.1 Stenotrophomonas sp. P5_A8
CTGCACTGCAGACCCACTCGCCCAACGAACCGCCGGGCCGCCCGCTGTCCACGCCGCTGGGGCGCGTGTATGGCTTCGAGCCGGTGCCCGAGGCGTTGGCCAAGGACAAGCAGCAGCATATCCTCGGCCTGCAGGCCAACATGTTCACCGAGCACACGCGCAGCTACGCGCGCCTGCAGCACAACCTGTTCCCGCGTTTGGCCGCCGTGGCCGAAACCGGCTGGTCGCCGCGCGAGCGCCGCGACTACGCCGATTTCCTGGCACGCCTGCCGAGCCAGCTGCAGCGCTGGCAGGCCATGGGCATCGCCTACGCGCAGACGCCGCTGCAGGTGGAACTGGACAGCCATGACGACCGCAAGGCCGGCACCGCCACGCTGGCACTGCGCACGCCGCTGGGCTATGACATCCACTACAGCACCGATGGCAGCGCGGTCACCGCGCAGTCGCCGCGCTACACCACGCCGCTGACCCAGCCGTTGCCGATCACCCTGCAGGCGGCCACGTTCTTCGACGGCAAGGCATTGGCCAGCGCGGCCAGTCGCTTCGACATCACCGCCACGTCGCTGCTGAGCCGCAGCGACGAGCAGCTGGCGATGTGCCCGGGCGAAGGCAAGCTGCTGCTGCGGCTGGAAGACGATGGCCCGGCCGATGGCCCGCGCGCGATCTTCAACGTCAATATCTTCAACCCGTGCTGGTTGTGGAAGGACGCCGATGTCGACGGCATCGCCAAAGTGCGCGTGCGTGCCGGCCAGATTCCGTATTACTTCCAGCTGGCGCACGACGAACCGCAGCGGAAGTTCAGCCCCGCACGCAGTGCGCATGGCGAGATGGACGTGCTCAACGGAACCTGCGATGGCACGCCGCTGGCGACGGTGAAGCTGCCCGCCAAGCCCGGTACGGATGGGTTCATCACGTTGGAAGCCGCGCTGCCGCGGTCGGTGAAGGGGACGCAGGATCTGTGCGTGCGCTTTACCGGGGATACGCGGCCGACGATGTGGGTGCTGGATGCGTTGACGCTGGTGCCGCGCTGAGGTTGCCGGCCAGCGGCCGGCATTACCGGTCTTGCGTTGCCTGGTTGCCGGCCAGCGGCCGGCATTACCGGTCTTGCGTTGCCTGGTTGCCGGCCATGGGCCGGCATTACCGGTCTGGCGTTGCCTGGTTGCCGGCCAGCGGCCGGCACTACCGGTCTTGCGTCGCTTGGTTGCCGGCCAGCGGCCGGCACTACCGGTCTTGCGTCGCTTGGTTGCCGGCCAGCGGCCGGCATTACCGATGCCTTTCTATCCGTGCAGGCGCAGCAGCAGGTTGCGCAACGGGGTAAATGCGATCGCCATGCCCGCGATCACCCCCACGCTGTTGGCCAGCGCGTCCATCGGGTCGGCCATGCGGTTGTCGGTCAATGCGCCCTGCAGGAACTCGATGCCGATGCCCAGCCCGACCAGGCCGGCGCCGGCCCACAGCAGGGCTGCGCGCGTGCGGTAGATCTGCACCGCCGAAGCGGCCAACAGGAAGTAGGCAAGAAAATGCTCCACCTTGTCGCTGTTCTTGGGCAGGTCCAGCGGCGGCGGCGGAATCAGGCAGACGGTGATGGTCACCGCGATCGCCAGCCACCACAGACCCAGCCAGAAGCGCGGCCAGCGCAGCGGCTTCAACATCCCTGTCATGGTCATCTCAGAGGCGCCAGGTCAGGTCGCCGAGCAGGAACGCGGCCTCGAATTCAACGTCACGCTGGAACCCCATCACCTGGAAGCGCTCGCCCATGCCGGTGGGCAGGGTGAGTTTCTTGACCTGATCACGCAGGCGCACCTTGCCGAACTCGTCCACGCGCGCCTCGGCCTTGGCCAGCAGCGCATCGAGCCCGTTGCCCAGCAGGAAATTGGCCTGGGTGCAGTACCCGGCGATCTCGAACCCGGCACCGGTGCCGGCCTCGGCCAGCGCGGTGAAATCCACCGACGCGGTCAGGTCCTGCAGGCCCGGCCACCGGTAAAGATCGTTGTGCACCTGGTGGCGGTAGAACGCGCGCACCGTGCCGTCGTCGCGTTCGTCCTGGTAATACTCGCCACGCGGGTAGCCATAATCGATGAACAGCATCGCGCCGCGCTGCATGCCGCCGGCCACGGCCTGGATCCAGTACGGCAGCTGCGGCAGCAGTTCGGAACGGTAGCCATCGGCGAACGGCTTCTCACGGTAATGCTCGATGTGGCGCACCGCCGCGCTGAGCATGGCATCGGCCGGTTGCGCGCCACGCACGAAGGCGCCCTGCGCATCCAACTCCACGGTTTCCTCATAGACCATGCCGTCGCGCGCCAGGAAGCGCGGCGTCGGCAGCGCATCGATCACCTCGTTGGCGAACACGATGCCGTCCCAGTCGTCCTCGAACGGGCCGTCCAACCACTCCACCAGTTCGAACACCGGGCCGATCAAGGCCTTTTCCAGACGCTCGCGCTGGCGCTCGCGCAGGTCCGCGCTGGGTTCCAGGATCGCGTAGCGTTCGGGCAGCGCGTCCAGTTCCAGCATGCGCTTGAGCAGCACCTCGGCAAACGCGCCGCTGCCGCCGCCCAGCTCCATGAAGCGCGCCTGCGGGCCCAGTTGCTGCATCACCGGGGCGATCGCATTGGCCACGGTGGCGGCAAACAGCGGGCCCAGTTCCGGGGCGGTGGTGAAATCGCCGGATTCGCCGAACTTGCTGGCACCGGCGCTGTAATACCCCAGTCCCGGCGTATACAGGCTCAGCTCCATGAACCGTGCGAACGGGATGGCGCCGCCGTTGGCAAGGATGTCGGCGCGCAGCGCCGCGGCCAGCTGGTCGCTGTGGGCCAGGGCGTCGGTATCGGGGGTGGGCAGTGGCGAATGCATGAGGCAGGCGATTGCGGTGACAATGCACAGCATAGCCGAGCAGGGAGTACCCCCGATGACCGATACCGCACCCGTCGTGCTGATCACCGGCAGCGCGCGCCGGATCGGCGCGGCGATCGCCCGCCAGTTCCATGCCTGTGGCTGGTCGGTGGTGCTGCACGCGCATACCTCCACCGCCGAGCTGCAGCAGATGGCCTTCGACCTGGACATGCTGCGCCCTGGCAGCGTGCTGGCGCTGCAGGCCGACCTGCGTGACGCCGACGCCATCCCCGATCTGGTCGAGCAGACCGTGGCCCAGTTCGGGCGGCTGGATGCGCTGGTCAACAACGCCTCCAACTTCTACCCCACCCTGCTCGGCCAGATCACCGCCGAACACTGGGACGATCTGTTCGCGGTCAACGCGCGCGCCCCGCTGCTGCTGGCCCAGGCCGCCGCACCGCAGCTGCGCCGGCACCTGGGCTGCATCGTCAACCTGACCGACCTGCACGGCACCCAGCCGATGCGCGACCACCCGGTCTACAGCGCGGCCAAGGCGGCGCTGGAAATGATCACCCGCTCACTCGCGCTGGAACTGGCACCCAAGGTGCGGGTCAATGCGGTGGCCCCCGGCGCGATCCTGTGGCCGGAACAGGGCAAGGACGATTTCGCCCAGCAGGCGCTGCTGCTGCGCACCCCGCTGGCGCGTACCGGCACGGTGGAGGAGATCGCCGAGGCGGTGTACTGGCTGGTGACCGATGCGCCCTTCATCACCGGGCACACGCTGCGCGTGGATGGCGGCCGAACGCTGTCGTAATGCCGGCCGCTGGCCGACGACCAAACGATGCAACCGCCCCGGTAGTGCCGGCCGCTGGCCGGCAACCAGGCGGTGC
>NZ_JBFULB010000362.1:0-3697 GCF_056400545.1 Stenotrophomonas sp. P5_A8
CGCTACGGGGCCCACACGCTCGCGACAGACCCGAGCGAAGACGCCACCAGACTCCCACTACGCCTGGAACAACCGACAACGCGCACATCGCCGTGCCGTCTCAATGGCGGTTGGAACAAGACGCCCCCGCCAGTGGGAGAAGAACCAAAAACAACGCCACCTTTCGGTGGCGTCGTCATTGCATCGTTGTCGGCAGGAAACTCAGATCACCGGCTCACGCAACACGGCATCGTCCCAGCCCGGGCGCGGGGCGAAGCGATCGCCGTGGCGCTGCTGCAGCACCTTCAAACGTTCCACCAGCGCATCGGCGCCGGTGGCGCGGATGTACTGGATCGGACCGCCGCGGAACGGCGCGAAACCGGTGCCGAAGATCACGCCGGCATCGAGTAGGTCGGCGTCGGCGACGACGCCGTCGTGCAGGCAGGCCACCGCTTCGTTGAGCAGCGGCAGGATCAGGCGGTCTTCGAGGTCGGCCGGGGCCTCGTAGTTGGACGGCACGTCGGTTTTCTGCGCGCGGCCGTTCTCCCATTTGTAGATGCCCTGGCCATCCTTCTTGCCGCGCTTGCCCTGCTCGACGGTCTGCAATGCGGCCGGAATCTGCAGGCCCAGGAACGGCGCAAGTTCCTTGCCCACGCCGGCAGCGACGTCCAGGCCGACGGTGTCGAGCAGTTCGATCGGGCCCATCGGCATGCCGAACTTCACCGCGGCCTTGTCGATGACGGGACCGGGAATGCCCTCGGCGTACGCGGTGGCCGCCTCCAGCATGTACGGGAACAGCACGCGGTTGACCAGGAAGCCCGGGGTGCCGGCCACCGGCACCGGGAACTTGCCCAGCGCCTTGCAGAACGCGGCCAGGCGACGTTCGGTGTCCGGCGCCATGCCGTCGTGATGGATGATTTCCACCAGCGGCATCTGCGCGACCGGGTTGAAGTAGTGCAAGCCGGCGAACTGCGCCGGGCGCTCGATGTGGTCGCGCAGTTCGAGCAACGGGATCGAGGAGGTGTTGGTGGTCAGCAACGCATCGGCCTTCATCTTCGGCTCCAGCGTCTGGTACAGCGACCGCTTGGCCTGCGGGTCTTCGATGATGGCCTCGATCACCAGGTCGGCCAGCGCGACACCCTCACCGGCGAGGTCGGCCTTGAGGCGGGCGGCCACGGCCGGACGCTTGCTGTCGTCCTTCACTTTCTTGGCGAACAGCGCCTGCGCGCGTTCCATCGCCGGATCGATGAAGCGCTGCTCGCGATCCTGCAGGGTCACGTTGAAGCCCTTGAAGGCCGACCACGCAGCGATGTCGCCGCCCATCACGCCGGCGCCGACCACGTGCACGTGGCTGATGCCGTGGTCCTTGCCACCCAGTGCCTTGAGGCGCTCGGTGAGGAAGAAGATGCGGATCAGGTTGCGTGCGGTCGGCGTGCTGGCCAGCTTCACCACCGCGCGACGTTCGGCGTCCAGGCGGGTCTGGATCGGGCTGCCACCGGTGCGTGCCCAGGTGTTGATCAACGCATACGGGGCCGGGTAATGCTCCTTGCGCGCCTTGCGGGCGACCTGCTTGGCCATCTGCGGGGCCAATAGCTTCCGCGCCAGCCAGGTGTTGGTCGCCCACGCGGTGGCGCGCTGCTTGAACGGGCGGGTGGTACCGGTCAGCGCGAGTGCAACCGCCGTATCCAGCAGTACCGCCGGGGCGACGACCTTGTCGACCAGGCCGATGCCGCGCGCGGCCGACGCCGAGAGGGTGCGGCCGGTCAGCATCATGTCCATTGCCGCCGGTGCGCCCACCAGTTGTGGCAGGCGCGAGCTGCCACCCCAACCGGGGAAGATGCCCAGCTGCGTCTCCGGCAGACCGATGCGGGTGGAAGCGTCATTGGAGGCCACGCGGTAACGGCAGGCCAGTGCCAGCTCGGTGCCGCCGCCCAGGCAATGGCCGTGGATCGCCGCGACGGTCGGGCAGGGCAGTTCGGCCAGCTTCTGGTAGGTGCTCTGGCCGCGGCGGATGGCGTCATTGACGGTGCCGCGGCGGTCGAATTCCTGGAACTCCTTCAGGTCGGCACCGGCGATGAACCCGGCCGGTTTGATCGACTGGAGGAYCACCGCCTTGGGCGGGTCCATCGCGATGCGTTCGATCAGGTCGCCCAGTTCCAGCAACACGTCCTGGGACATCGCGTTGACGCTGCTGTCCTGGCGGTCGAGGCTGAGCACCACGACACCATCATCACGGATCTGCGGGTGCCAATGTGAGAAGCGAAGCCCATCGAAGCCTGAAAGCATGGGGACGTTCCATCCGGTTGTGTATGGAGAAGGGGGCTATGATCCAGAGGTTGTTTCCTCCCCGTCAAATCCCTATAGCTGGGGGGAAGGGAAGGCCCGGATCATTGCCGTGAACGGGAACCTTAACGGAACGGTGGTTAAAAGCTGGTGCGGCGTCGTGTGATCGGTCGCTGAACTTTTCCCGGGATTGGCAGTCTCAGTGCTCGACGTTGGTCGGGCTGACAGGAGTGCGGCCCCTCATGGCCGAGGTTGAAACACCACAGGAGCTGGACCTGGAACTGGTCCGGCGCGTGCAGCGCGGCGAGAGTGCGGCCTTTGATGTCCTGGTGCGCAAGTACCAGCATCGGATCATTGCACTGATCGGGCGCTACATCGCCGACTGGAGTGAATGTCAGGACGTCGCCCAGGACACGTTCGTCCGCGCGTATCGCGCGATCGGCAGTTTCCGTGGCGACGCCCAGTTCTATACCTGGTTGCATCGGATCGCCGTGAACACTGCCAAAAACCACCTTGCTGCCCACAACCGCCGCCCGCCCACCGATGACATCGACATCGGCGATGCCGAACAGTTCGACAGCGGTACCCGGCTGCGCGACACCGACACGCCCGAGCGCGAATTGATGCGCCAGGAACTGGAGCAGACGGTGATGAAGGCGGTCTCGGCGCTGCCGGAGGAACTGCGATCGGCCATCACCCTGCGCGAGGTGGACGGGCTGAGTTACGAAGACATCGCGCAGAAGATGGGGTGCCCGATCGGCACTGTGCGTTCGCGGATCTTCCGCGCCCGCGAGGCGATCGACACTGAACTTCGGCCACTGCTGGATGTCGGCAGTGCCACCCGCGAGAAGAGCCGCGTATGAGCCACCACATGAACAACCCTGGATCCACCGGCGCTGCGCCGGACAAACTCGATGCCCACAATCGCCAGCAGCTGTCGGCGTTGATCGACGGTGCGCTGTCGGCCGACGAAGCGCGGTTCATGCTGCGCCGGCTCGAGCACGACGACGCCCTGGCCGGCTGCCACGAGCGGTGGCAGTTGCTGGGCGACGTGCTCCGCGGCCAGGCCTGCGCACCGGCACCGCTGGACTTCGCCGAGCGCGTGCGTGGCGCGGTTGCCGCTGAACCCGCGCCGCTTGCGCCCGCGGCCACCGAGCGTACCGGTGAATCCCGCAGTGGCTGGCGCCGCTGGGGCGGTGGCGCGGCGCTGGCCGCCTCGGTGGCGGCCGTGGCGATGTTCATGACCCGCGAACAGCTGCCCAGCGAGGCCCCGCCGCTGGATGCCCCGACCACCACCATCATCGCCAGCCAGGCCGAGCTGCCGACGGCCCCGGCTACCCCGGCAGCACCGGTGGAGGCCGCCGTTGCGATGGCCGCGGCCCCGGCCGCTGCGGTCGCCGCCGCCAGCCGCCGCCAGGACGTGGCGTCGGTACGC
>NZ_JBFULB010000363.1:0-3695 GCF_056400545.1 Stenotrophomonas sp. P5_A8
CTACCTGATGGGGCTCGTTGACAGCCCAGATGACATGGCAGCCGCTTCGAGGATTGCTCGGCATTTGGGACAGGCCACGGAAGACGACATCAAGATGCTTGAAGCCGTCGCTAAGTCATTGGCCGATACAAGGAAGAGAGATGGATAGTTATCGTCGGCGGCAGATCGAAGCCAAAGCGCAGGACATGCTCAACGATGCGGGAGTCCTATCACTTCCGATTAATCCCATGGAAATTGCAAAGCACTTGGACATCCAGGTGCATGCAAAACCAGCTGGTTCCACGGGTGCATCAGGATGGCTACTGCGTCAGGGGAATGATTTTGCGATCATTTACGCCACTCATATCGAAAGCCCAGGATTTCAGAATTTCAGCGTGGCTCATGAATTGGGCCACTTCTGCCTCGATGGTCATCCCGAACATATTTTTAAGCAGGGGAGCGAGCACGCATCTCGGGGTGGCTTTGGATCCTCAGACCCAATCGAGCGAGAGGCGGATTATTTTGCATCGTGCTTGATGATGCCAAAATCACTATGCAAGCCAATTATTAATAAGAACGGCGATGGCATGGCTGCTGTTCGTTCACTAGCGGAAACCTGCAATACCTCATTGACTGCCGCCGCATTGCGTTACGCGGAAATAGGGCACCTGCCCACAGGGGTGTTGCAGTGTTTAAATGGTCGCGTTGAGTTTTGTGCGATCTATCCACTCCAATCGCACGTTGGGTGGGCAAAGCCATTGGGTCGCAACACGAAGGTCCCCCCTGAAAGCGCTACTCAGAGGTTGGCTGATGATCCCGATGCAATAAGAGTGGGGATGGAAGACAGTGATAGTGCGGAAGCCAGTGATTGGTTCTTCGGTGCTAAGAGTGGTGTCTACCTCACGGAAGAGGTGATTGGCTTAGGCTCTTATGGCCGCACCCTGACCCTCTTGACCTTGGAAGAAGCGGAAGACGATGAAGATGAATGAGACTATTTCGCCCTGCATCTGGACAGATGGCTTGCATTATCGTTTGGCGAACTAAGAAACGCCGGGCTTCGCCTTACGCTCAGTTCTCCTTTATCGGACAAAGGCCTGATATTATTTCCTACTATTCAAGAGACCAATTACCAAATGAGCAAACCGACCCTTGATTCAATTGCCTCTGCAAAAGCCAAGCTTGCCGAAGAGCTGCGTAAGCTGGAAGAGCAAGAAGCAAAATTGATTGAAGACGAAGCCTCTGATGCGTTTCTGCAGATTTCGGATTTGCTGACTCGTTACGGACAGCATCTGACGTCTAAGCAGAAGGCCGATATTGCGAACCAGGTTGGCGGTTCGTTTAATGGGCAAGCTCGCCAAAAGAAGACTTCTGGTGAAAAGAAGGCAGTCGCCCAGAAATACTGGCTGCCGCACACTCAGGAAACTTGGTCTGGCCGAGGCCGTACCCCTCGCTCGTTCGCGGCTTGGGAAGGCACGGCGGCCTATAAAGAATGGAAGTCCAAGCACCCTGATGAGAAGTTCCCCGCGTATCCGGGCTGATTTTTAGCGAGACGGGCTCTGTTTAGGCGGAGCCCGCGCCTTTGGACAGCAGTCTCAGCAGAACGCTCCGCAGAGCCTGATGCTTATAAGCCCGACTCTGGCTCTCCTAGTCTAGGCAGCCGCTGAGTTCGCGGACCCAGGGCTACACCCGCAAGACAAGCGTCGCTTTGACTTCCAACAGGGCGAAGTCCAACGTCTGATAGACGACACGGACAGCAGCTGCGTAGCCAACTGAGACCACAAACAGCCCGATGAACGAGATTGCGGCAGCAATGGTTGGGAAGAGACTGGTCTCCAAAACATCCTGGGCGACGGTCGGGGAAAGCACGCGTGCCGTGGCAAGCCAGAACAACGCGCCCCAGACGATGCCAATGAATACGTTGAACCGCGCCATTCGCTCGGTCGTTTGCGTTTTCACGAGCTGCACCCCAGACGACAAGCGCTCCAACTCCCCCTGATCTTTCACCAGCCGCTCGATGGCGCCTGCAAGCTCTCCAACGGACTTTGCGGTGACACCAGCAAGGACCGTGCGAGTAGGAAGGCCAAAGTAGACGCTGATAACGCCGAGTGTCAGCGCGGCGAGGATCATGACGGGATTGAAAGCCCGCTCAACAAGGCAAAGACCGGCCACGATGATCGACGTCAGGACGAAGACCCAGAGCAAACGCTTCCAGATGATGCCGAGGCCACTCATGATCAACCATGGGCCGACTAAGAGCTCCTCTGAGAGGGCACGTAGTGCGTCTTCCCTCGTCCGAAGCGGTCGCCGGTTGACGACCGCGTATTCGGCGAGCCTGACCGCTGACCGGATCTTCTCGAACTCCATTTCTGCCTCTTCCTTATAGTCGTCAACGCAGCATATCCAAATATTGTTGWTGCTTCTCACACCTGTGCCAGGTGGACAGGAATCAAGGGACGAAACGGGGTCGCCTGATCTTCAGCTCCCAGTTCCCTGCTTGCTGCGCGGCTGACTCATCTGCTTCGTTCCTAGTCACATCAGCGCTTAGAACCTCCAATGTCGGCACTGCGAAGTTCTTCTCCAAGCTTTTGCAGGCGTCCATCATCTTCTGGCGTGCCTGATTGATCCGCCAATTTTGGATGGCGACAATCCGAGGTGACACATGGACCTTTGATCGGGCTAGCGCTCTGCGCGCTCGAATGGCAGCGTGGGTGGTCGGAGCATCTCCATGCTCAGAAAGCGCTGCTTGGGCATTCAGCACCTCCATGCGGGCCCGGTAGGGCCTGATCACCATCCGCGCGTAGGTGCTTACCGCCTTTGCTAGGGACTCGGTGTCTTCAAACAAGAACGGTTTGCTTGCATAGCTGTCGACACGACGGCAAACCAAGGCCGAGTGCGCTTGCTGGAATTCGGGTTCGATTTGGATGCCAGGAACAAGGCGCAACACTTCTAATGCTTGCTGGGCAACTTCGCGCTGCGCTTCCAACCAGTTTTCGATCAGCTTCGCCTCAGCGTTCAACATCTCCGCGTCTTTGCCTGTTGACCGGGCTAAGCGCGCAACCCGACTCAGGTGCCGTGTCTGGCCACTGTAAGCAGTATGGATGCCTCTGGGCACCGAGGCACCCGCCAATCGGTTCATGGCCTGGCTGACAGGGTTACCCGTCGCGCCCCGTGCGGGCACACCAGCATCGCTATCCTTGCCTAACTGCTCCCTTCTTAGTTCGCGCAACGCTGCTGCGTGATTGTGGTTCTTTGGGGCGTCGTGGAGCACGCCCCCACTTCGCTTCATGTGTGCCATCAAGATCCTACTGAGCGACATCGCGGCCTCTTTCCCACCGACACCGTGTATCTCTGCGGTGAACTTAGACTTCCGCTCGACGGCAACTCTTGCCTTCCCAAGGTGGCGCATCGGCTTGCGGGTGAGGGTTCGTGCGCGCTCAAAGTTGCCTTGGAGTGCAGCGTCCCTGGCTTGAGCCCTGAGTGACCGGTGATCCACCCGACTCTTGTGTCCGGCCATAGCCAAGTGTCCATTGATCACCTGTTCGATGTCTTTTCTAATCTGCCGTAGCGCGCGTGTTCCGCCCCCTTGTCGAGCATCAAACTCCGCGCAGGCTCGTTCCCCTAAACCATCAGCGCCCACTTTGCGGGCAGACATCAGCAAGTGGACGTGGTGGTTGCGTTGATCGCCCTGTTTGCTCGGCTTATGCACAGCCACGAGG
>NZ_JBFULB010000364.1:0-3693 GCF_056400545.1 Stenotrophomonas sp. P5_A8
CCCATGCCCTTGGAGGCGAAATAAAGGGGGAGGGGGCGGCCGCAGGCCGACGCCGGAGGACATTCGCCGGAAAGGGCATGGGCGCCCAGCGCCCGACCCACCGATTCCCGCGCCGAAAAACGCTCAGAGCGCACTCCGTGCGTGCGCTACATATGCGCGAAGAACCAAACAAAAAGGCGGGGATATCCCCGCCTTTCTGCTATGCCACCGTTACTGCTAAATCAAGTCAATGCAATCGACTTGTTCTTGCGTTCGGCCAGGCGCTTTTCCAGGTAGTGGATGTTCTGCCCACCGGCCTGGAAACCCTTGTCGCGCATGATCCGCTGCTGCAGCGCGACGTTGGTCTTGATCCCGTCCACCACCATCTCGCTCAGCGCCACGCGCATGCGCGCGATCGCGGTCTCGCGGTCCGGGCCGTGCACGATCAGCTTGCCGATCATCGAATCGTAGTTCGGCGGTACGCGGTAGCCACTGTAGATGTGGGTATCCACGCGCACGCCGGGGCCACCGGGCGGATGGAAGGCGGTGATCTGGCCCGGGCTCGGCACGAAGGTTTCAGCATCTTCGGCGTTGATGCGGCATTCGATCGCGTGGCCGGTCAGCACCACGTCGCTCTGCTTGATGGTCAGCTTCTGGCCGGCGGCGATGCGCAGCTGTTCGCAGACCAGATCGATACCGGTCACCATCTCCGTCACCGGATGTTCCACCTGCACGCGGGTGTTCATTTCGATGAAGTAGAAACGGCCGTCTTCGAACAGGAACTCGAAGGTGCCCGCGCCGCGATAACCGATGCGGATGCACGCTTCCACGCACACCTTGCCGATCTGCTCGCGCATCTCCGCACTGATGCCCGGGGCCGGCGCTTCTTCCACCACCTTCTGGTGGCGGCGCTGCATCGAGCAGTCGCGCTCACCGAGGTGGATGGCGTTGCCCTGGCCGTCGGCGAGGACCTGGATTTCCACGTGGCGCGGATTCTCCAGGAACTTCTCCATGTAGACCTGATCGTTGCTGAAAGCAGCCTTGGCTTCGGACTTGGTGGTCTCGATGGCCGCCTTCAGCGACGCCTCGGCATGCACCACGCGCATGCCACGACCGCCGCCACCGCCGGATGCCTTGATGATGACCGGATAGCCGATCTCACGGGCGATCTTGGTGTTGGCCACGATGTCGTCGGTGAGCGGGCCGCCCGAGCCGGGCACGCACGGCACGCCGGCGGCCTTCATCGCGCGGATTGCTTCCACCTTGTCGCCCATCAGGCGGATGGTGTCGGCCTTGGGGCCGATGAAGATGAAACCGGATTCTTCCACGCGCTCGGCGAAGTCGGCGTTCTCCGATAGGAAACCGTAGCCCGGGTGGATGGCCTGGGCGTCGGTGACTTCGGCCGCGGCGATCAGCGCCGGGATGTTGAGGTAGCTCTCCGAGGACGGTGCCGGACCGATGCAGACCGACTCGTCGGCCATGGCCACGTGCTTGAGGTTGCGGTCGACCGTGGAATGCACGGCGACCGTGCGGATGCCCAGGGTGTGGCACGCGCGCAGGATGCGCAGCGCGATCTCCCCTCGGTTGGCAATAACGACTTTGTCGAGCATGGACGGATCCTTAGCCGATCACGAACAGCGGCTGGTCGAATTCGACCGGCTGGCCGTTTTCGCCCAGGATGGCGACGATGGTGCCGGAAACATCGGCCTCGATCGGGTTGAACATTTTCATCGCTTCGATGATCGCCAGCGTTTCGCCGGCCTTCACTGCCTGGCCGACCGACACGAAGGCCGGCTTGTCCGGCGAGGACGAGGAATAGAACGTGCCGACCATCGGCGCACGCAGCACGTGGCCGTCCGGCAGGGCATTACCGGCCTTGGCGGTGCCGCCGGTGGAGGCTTCGGTGGGCGACTGCATCGGCATCGCCGGGGCGGCCGCAGCGGCCTGGACCGGTGCCGGGGCCATCATCATCTGCGGGGCCTGCATCATGCCGTAGCCGGATACGGGCGCGCGCGACAGACGCACGGACTCTTCGCCTTCCTTGATTTCGATTTCGGCGAGGTTCGACTCTTCCAGCAGGTCGATCAGCTTCTTGATTTTGCGGAGATCCATAGGGGCCTCTTTAGCTCGTGGTGTCAGTGTGGTGGGAAGCGCGTTGCGCTCGGGTCAACGCAATTCGTAGAAACTACGCAGTTGGGCGATGCGGTCGTTGGCGTGTGTGGTCAGGCAGCGCATCTGCGCGCCATTGCGGGAGGTGCCATCGGCATTGAAGGCATACACCGCGTCGCAGTCGTGGCTGCGCAGCTGGATCCATGCGCGCTGGGCCAGCACCAGTTGCCTTTCGGCATCGGTGCAGTGCGTACAGGCGCCTTCGGCGGCCTGCGTGCGCAGCTGCAGGCGCGCCTGGGCGTAGACCTTGTTGAGTTCGGTATCGGCGTCGCTGGCCACGTCGGAGGCGCACAGGTCGCTCTCCATCGTGCCGCCGGGCTGCGCGCAGTCGATGCCCTCGGCGC
This sequence comes from Stenotrophomonas sp. P5_A8, assembly GCF_056400545.1. NCBI lineage: Bacteria > Pseudomonadati > Pseudomonadota > Gammaproteobacteria > Lysobacterales > Lysobacteraceae > Stenotrophomonas > Stenotrophomonas sp. P5_A8. The sequence goes on from NZ_JBFULB010000364.1 coordinate 2,493, forward strand.
TGCGATCGGCGGCCAGGGCCGCGCCGCACAGGCCGCCCCACAGCATGACGCTGGCGAGGACGCGCGGCATGGTCACGCGGTGGTGGCCGCCAGCCGGGTCAGGGCCGCATCCATCGCATAGCGATAGCTGTCCGCGCCGAAGCCGCAGATCACCCCGACCGCCTTGTCGCTGAAATAGCTGTGCTGGCGGAACGGTTCGCGCGCATGCGGGTTGGACAGATGGATCTCGATGAACGGCACGTCCACCGCAGCCAGCGCATCGCGCAGGGCCACCGAGGTGTGGGTGAACGCGGCCGGGTTGATCAGGATAAAGGCGGTGCCGTCTTCACGGGCGGCCTGCACCCGTTCCACCAGGCTATGTTCGGCGTTGGACTGCAGGCTCTCCACCGCGTGCCCGGCGGCCTGCGCCTGGCCCAGCAGGGCCTGGTCGATCTGCGCCAGCGTGGTGTGCCCATACACCCCCGGCTCGCGGGTGCCRAGCAGGTTGAGGTTGGGGCCATGCAGGACCAGCAGTTTCGCCATGGGTGCCACGAAGCAGGAAAGGGCGAAGTCTGGCGGAACCGGCTGATCGTGTCCAGTTCGGCGAAGTTACGCGTGTTTCAAGCGAACGTTTGAATTTTGCGTGGGAGGCTTGGGGCGGCGGCGTGTTGACCGGTTGTGCGGCTCAGCATAGTTGGTGGGGATTCCAACCAACTATGACGCGCGCTCACCATAGTTAGTGGTAATGGGGCTGCTAGTAGACGCTCCTCGAAATTGCTAGATCGAGGAGCTAGCCACTGTTTAGACATCCGTCTGCTCGGCGATTTCTAGAGCGTCTTCGACCTCGATGCATAGGTACCGCACGGTGCTTTCGAGCTTCGTATGCCCCAGCAATAGCTGGACCGCCCTGAGGTTTCGCGTCCTGTGGCAGATCAGCGAAGCCTTGGCCGTTTCCGTACTCGCGCGGGTGTTCAAGGGAATGGTGAGGATAGAATCTATCTTCGGAGCAAGGGAGCGAGCTGGTGAGCAACGCCGTCTCAAAGTACGAAGGCACTGAGACCAGAGCCATTCTCGCGGAACTAAACCGCCTTGACCGGGAGATTTCCAGCCTCCGCGAAGCCGGGCGCAGGCTGGGGGCGGCATCCCAGTCCGAGATTGAGCCATTCCAGGGGCGCGTGGTCTTGCTCAAAGCGCAGCTTAAGGCTTACGCAAAGCACGGAAC
>NZ_JBFULB010000365.1:0-3662 GCF_056400545.1 Stenotrophomonas sp. P5_A8
CCGCATGCCCCAACCAAAAGCAGCCGGCCAGCGGCCGGCCCCGATCAGGAGCAGCCGGCCAGCGGCCGGCACTACCGTTGGTGCGTGCCGGGGGTGGCCGGGTGGGGTATCACCACTTGAACAGCACCAGGCTGATCGCCAGGCTGCCCATGCCCGCCACCAGCCCGTAAACCGTTTCGTGCCCCTTGGCGTAGCGCTTGGCCGCCGGCAGCAGTTCGTCCAGGGCCAGGAACACCATCACCCCGGAAATCAGCCCGAACACCCAGCCGAAGGTGGCGTGGTTGAGCACGCCCGACAGCGCGAAATAGCCGATCACGGCCCCGACCGGCTCGGCCAGGCCGGACAACAGGCTTGCACCGACCGCGTACCCTTTGTTCTGCGTGGCGAAGTACACCGGCACCGCGATCGCGATGCCTTCGGGAATGTTGTGGATGGCGATGGCGAAGGCCAGCGGCATGCCCACCGACGGGCTCTCCAGCGTGGCGAAGAAGGTGGCCAGGCCCTCGGGGAAGTTGTGTGCGGTGATCGCGATCGCGGTCAGCATCCCGACCCGTTTGATGTAGGCCTTGTTGTTGTCGCGGAACAGCGGGTCCTGCTTGTCCAGGCTCTCGTGCGGGTTGGGGATCAGGTGGTCGATGACCACGATCAGCAGCACCCCGGCCAGGAACGCCGCCGTGCCGTAGGCAAACCCGAGGCGCGCATCGTAGGCCTGGGTGAACGAGTCGATCGCCTTGTTGAGGATCTCGGTGAGCGACACGAACACCATCGCCCCGCCGGCGAAGGCCAGCCCGAACGCCAGCAGGCGCGGGTTCGGGCGGCGCGAGAACACCACCATCAAGCTGCCGATGCCGGTTGCCAGGCCGGCGGCCAAGGTCACGGCGAGGGCCACCCATACGTGTTCAGACGAAATGTCGAGCATGCGCCGCAGCGTCCTTGTAGAAGTGCAACGCGCCCCGGGCGGGGCGCGTGAAGGAGAGGCTTGCGGCGGCTGGCCTCATAGGACGACGGCGCTCAGCCGCCGCGGCGGAGCCGCTCTTCCACCGCGAAGCACTCGTCCGGCTTGGGCTGCGGCGGGTTGAAGCTGACCGGCACCTGGATCGTGGTCGACACGGTCTGGCCGTTGCGCGTGGCCGCCTTGAACTCCCAGCCTTCGACCGCCTTCCTGGCCAGCTCGTCCAGTTGGGCATTGCCGCTGCCGGTTACCTGCGCCACCTGGCCGGGCTTGCCGTTGGCGGCGATCACCACCTTGAAGGTGCTGGTGCCGCCGATGCCCTGGCAGGCCAGTTCGATCGGGTACTGCGGCGGCGGGGTCTTCACCGCGGCCACGTCGGTGGGCGCGGCGACCGGTGCGGCCGGGGTGGCCGGCTTGTTGCAGCCGGCCAGGCTGACGAGGGCGAGGCTGGACAACACGAGGCACTGCAGTTTCATGGAATCACTCCGTCAGGCTCGAGGCCTTGGCTGCGCAGATGAAGTCGTTTTCGCTCAGGCCGCCCACATCGTGGGTGGAGAAGCGCACCACGGCCCGGTCGTAATGCACGCCCAGGTCGGGGTGGTGGTCTTCGCGATGGGCCACCCAGGCCAGCGCGTTCACGAACGCCATGGTCCCGTGGTAATTGTCGAAGCGGAACGTGCGGGTAAGCGCCTGGCCCTGCTCGGCCACTGCCCAGCCGGGAATCTGCGCCAGCAGTTCGGCCACCCGGGCCTCGCCCAGCTTGTGGTCGCTGCCCTTGCGCGGCACGCAATGCGCCTGCGCCAGCGGAATCAGGTCGGCCATGAAATCCTCCACTCCCTTTCGTGTTGCAAGATGCCTGAACGATGCGCCGGACGGTGTATAAACCGAATGAGCGCATAACATGTAAGTGGCTAGAATAGCCCGATGATCCAGATATCCGACACTGCCCAGACCTATTTCCGCAAGCTGATCGAGCGTGAGGCCGTGCCCGGCATGGGCGTGCGCCTGAGCGCCGTCGATGCTGGCACCCCGCGTGCCGACGCCCGCCTGGAGTTCGCCGAGCCCACCGACCTGATGGGCGATGAGTGGGCGGTGGACTGCGATGGCTTCACCCTGTACGTCGATGCCACCAGCGTGGGCTGGCTGGACGGTGCCGACATCGACATCGTCAGCAACGCCACTGGTGGCCAGCAGCTGACCATCAAGGCCCCCAAGATCAAGGGCGAAGCCCCCACCGACGCGTCCTCGCTGGTCGAGCGCGTGCGCTGGGTGGTGGAGAACGAAGTCAATCCGCAGCTGGCCTCCCACGGCGGCAAGGTCGCGGTGCAGGAAGTATCCGCCGATGGCGTGGTGCTGCTGCGCTTCGGCGGCGGTTGCCAGGGCTGCGGCATGGCCGATGTGACCCTCAAGCAGGGCATCGAGAAGACCTTGATGGGACGAGTGCCTGGGATTACCGCGGTGCGCGACGCGACCGACCACGAGAGTGGCAACGCGCCGTACATTCCGCGCGGCACGGCCGCCTGATTCCGCTGCGTGCCACTGCGCCGGGCTGACGACATCCTCGAGTGGCTGCTGGCACGCCAGCCGGACAACCGCATCCTCGAAAAAACCACGGGCCTGCCGTATGGGTGGGGCCTGTGGCTGCKTGCGCTCACCCCGCTGCCGCGGCCGTTCCGTGCCAGTGAGGTTATCGCCGAGCTGATCCAGCGGCCATTGCCGGTGTCCAGCGGCCGTCTGCCGCAGCTGGGTTTCCTGCAGTCAATCCGACGCCTGCTGTGGCAGGGCTGGGACCCGGCGCCGCGCGACCAGCGCTGGATGCGCTGGAGTTCGGCCAGCATCAGCCTCCTGTTGCATGTGCTGTTTGCCGTGCTGCTGCTGTGGGTTGCGCTGATCCGGCCGCCGGTGGAGCCCGAGCAGGGTGGCGAGAGTGGCCGCGTGCAGGTGGCCCTGGTGGGGCGTGGCACGCCGCAGGAAGAGGGCGGTGGCGAAGCGACGCCGGATGCGGCAGCACGTGCCCCGAGCAATGCACCGGCCAGCGAACCGGACGCAGCGGCCAGCAGCCCGCGGGCGTCGGCGTCTGCATCGGCCCCGCAGCCGAGTGCCGAGCCCACGCCACCCGAGGTGCCGCAACCGACGCCGCCCAGCCCGGTGACGCCGCCGGTCGAGCAGCCGGTGCAGGCCACCGAAGTTGCGCAGGCGACCACGGATTTTGTCGTGCCGCCCACCAGCGTGGTGCGCACCGAGGTGCGGGTGACGCCACGTGAGCCGCAGGACATCGCCGTGCGCGAGCGCACCGTCACTACCGTCGAGGCGCCGACCCCGCGCGCCAGCGTGGCGGTGCCGCGGCCGGCCGAACCCCAGCTGCGCACGCCGGAGCCCACGGTGCGCGAGCGCCAGGTCAGCGTGGTCGGGGCGCCTGCGACCACGGTGCGCGTGCCCGGTCCACGCGTGGAGGCCACGCTGCCCCAGCGCGAGGTGCAGGTGCGCGAACGCGAGGTCCAGCCTGTCACGGCGCCATCGGTGACGATGGCGACGGTGCCGCAACGGGACGTCACCGTGAGCGGCAGGTCGACCGAGGTTGCAGTGCGCGAACGCAGCGTGCCCACGCCAGCCGCGCGGCCGGCACCGGCGTCGACCAGCACCGCGCCGCGCACGGCGAGCGCGACGTCCACCGCGACGGCGACCACGCCGAGCACCAGCAGCAGCCCCT
>NZ_JBFULB010000366.1:0-3659 GCF_056400545.1 Stenotrophomonas sp. P5_A8
GCAGTACGGTGACCAGCAGGGCTACCGCAAGAAGAAAAAAGAGAGTTTCCTGTCGGACCTGTTCGACTTCTGAGCCGGCGCGCCGGGCCTGTCGATCAGGGCCGGCGCAGGATGAACTCCAGGTCGCGGCTGTCGCCGACCACGAAGTCGTACGTGCCGACCTGCACACAGCCGTAGCGCGCATAGAAGCGCTGCGCCCCGAAATTCTCCGACCACACGCCCACCCACAGGGTGCGGCGTCGCGGTTCATCGAGCCACTGCAGGAACGCGTCCATCAGCCGCGCGCCGTGGCCGCCGCCCTGATGGCTGGCCAGCACGTACAGGCGCTTGAGCTCGACATCATCGGGGACTGCATCGGCATGCGGCAGGGTGTTGGCGCCCGCCGCCAGATAGCCCACGGCCTGGCCGGCGTCTTCCAGCAGCCACACCGCGCTGCGTGGATCCTCCAGCTCCTGCCGCTGCGGGCCCGCGCTGTAGTGGTCGTGCAGGAACGCCTGCAGATCCTGCGGCGGATACGAATCGCCAAAGGTTTCGGTATAGGTGGCGACAGCGATCGCCGAGACGGCCTCGGCATCGGCGGGGGTGGCGCGGCGGATCTGCAGGGACATGGGCGCAGGCGCAGTGGATGGCCCGGCAGCGTACGCCATCGCGGCCAACGGGAGCGAAAACCACGGGCGGGATGGCGGAACCTGCTTTCCCGCGCATCACATCATTACCCGGGACAGCCAACGAGCAAGGCGCCCGGGTGTCGGACAGGCGACGACCGCGCCGCGCGCGGCAGCCTGTGACGCCCCGGATGGGCCCGTCGGATCCGGCATGCACGACCCCTGTTATCCCGGGCGCCCGCCGCGCCCGGGATCTTTTTTTGGCTTAGAACCAGACACGCACGCCGGCCACCCAGCGGGTGTCGCGGGCGCGTTCGCCGGCGGCCTGGTGATAATCGGCGGTATCGCCGAACAGGCGTTCGTGGCTGATGCCGACGTACGGGGCGAAGCGACGGTTGAACTCGTAGCGCAGGCGCAGCCCGGCCTCGACCTTGTTCAGGCCGCTGCCGTTGCCGTAACGCGGTTCGTCCTCGGCGGTGAACGTGGCCTCCACCAGCGGCTGCAGGATCAGCCGGTTGGTCAGCAGCAGCTCGTATTCCACTTCCACGGTAGCGGCGACCTGACCGCTCTGGCCGACATAGGCCGTGGCCGAGGTCTCGAACTTGTACGGCGCCAGCCCCTGGATGCCGACCGCGGCCCAGGTGCGCGAATCGCCGCGACCGAGTTCCTGCCGGGCACCGACCAGCACGTCCCACCACGGCGACACGCTGCGGCCATACAGGACGTCCAGGTTGGCCGAGTCGGTGCGTCCACCGCTGCGCTCGCCTTCGCTGCGCAGCCACACCCGGTGGATGTTGCCACCGACCCAGCCGCTGGCTTCCCAGGCCTGGCCGTTGCCGTGCTTGCCGTCCCAGTGCTCCAGCCGGTTGACCAGCAGCATGCTGTGGATCTCGGGCGGGTGTTCCATCGCACCGTGTTCGATCGCAGGGAAGGCGGCGATGCGGTCGGCATCGGTCACCGTCGGGATCGGTTCCCGTGGGGTGTCGGGTGCCGGCGGCTTGGCCGGGCCGTGGCCGATCGCGGCGTGGTCCATCGTCGAATGATCGGCGTCACCGTGGCGGGTCGGCGCAGGATCCATCTGGCCGTGATCCATGCTGCCGTGATCCATCTTCGAGTGGTCCATCCGGCCGTCGTCCATGGCGCCGTGATCCATTTTTGAATGGTCCATCTGGCCGTGGCCCATGCTGGCGTGATCCACCGTATCTTCATCGACCGTCGGCGCATCGGTGCCGGGCGGCGGAATCATGGCATGGCCTGCGTGCGACTGCGCCCACGCCGGGGCGGAGAGCGCCAGCAGCAGCGCGCTGGTCAGGATCGACGTCGTGACAATCGGAGAACGGCTCATTCTTCGATCCTCACTTCGCGCATCATGCCCGCTTCCATGTGGTACAGCAGGTGGCAGTGGTAGGCCCAGCGGCCCAGCGCATCGGCGCGCACGCGATAGGTGCGGCGGGTGCCGGGCGGCATGTCGACGGTGTGCTTGCGCAGCTGGAACGCGCCGTCGGCGTTTTCCAGGTCGCTCCATACTCCGTGCAGATGGATCGGGTGCTGCATCATGGTGTCGTTGACGAGCACGATACGCATGCGCTCGCCGTAGTTCAGGCGCAGCGGTGCGGCGCTGGCGAACGGGATGCCGTCGAAGGACCAGCTGAACTTTTCCATGTGGCCGGTCAGGTGCAGCTCGACCTCGCGGCCGGGTTCGCGGCCATCGGGATCGTCGAACAGGCTGTGCATCGCGGCGTAGGTGAGCACGGTGCGGCCGTTGTCGCGCAGGCCGATGCCGGGATCGTCGAGCTTGGGAGCGGTGGCCATGCTCTGCATGTCGACCAGCGGGTTGCCCTTCTCACTGGGCGGGTGCCGGGGCGTCTTGTCGGTGCCGCCGTGCGCGGCGTGGCCCATGTTGGCGCCGCAGCCGCCTTCCATGCCCTTCATGTCGTGCCCCGACATGCCGTTCGAGGCATGGCCCATGTCGTGGCCCATGTCGCTCATCGTCAGCAGCGGCCGTGGGTCGCGCGCCGGGATCGGCCCCTGCAGACCGTGGCGGACGGCCAGGGTGCCGGCCGCATAGCCGGTGCGGCCCATGTCCTGGCAGAAAATCGTGAACGCGTCCTGGCCGGTAGGTTCGACGATCACGTCGAAGGTCTCGGCCGGTGCGATGCGGAACTCATCGATGCTGACCGGGTGGATGTATTGGCCGTCGGCGGCGACCACGGTCATCTTCAGCCCCGGGATGCGCACATCGAAGTAGGTCATCGAGCCGCCGTTGATGAAGCGCAGCAACACCTTCTCGCCGCTGCGGAACAGCCCGGTCCAGTTGCCGGCCGGGGCGGTGCCGTTGAGCAGGTAGGTGTAGGTGTGCGCGTTGATGTCGGAGATGTCGGTGGGGGTCATCCGCATCCGGCCCCACATGCCGCGATCGGCGGTGGCCGCCGCCCAGCCGTCCTTGCGCACATCGCGCAGGAAGTCGGGCAGGGTGCGCTTGTAGTAGTTGTCGAACTCGGCCAGCTTCTTCATGCGACGGAACAGGGCACCGGGGTCCATGTCGGTCCAGTCCGACAGCAGGATCACGTGCTCGCGGTCGAAGTTGTACGGCGCTGGCTGCAACGGGTCGATGATCAGCGCGCCGTACAGGCCGGCCTGTTCCTGGAACATCGAGTGGCTGTGGTACCAGTAAGTGCCCGACTGCTTGAGGGTGAAGCGGTACTGGTAGGCCTCGCCGGGGGCGATGCCGTTGAAGCTCAGGCCGGGCACGCCGTCCATGTTGGCCGGCAGCAGGATGCCGTGCCAGTGGATCGAGGTGGGGTGGCCGTGCAGCGCGTTGGCCACGCGCACGTTGACGGTGTCGCCCTCGCGCCAGCGCAGGATGGGCGCGGGCAGGCTGCCGTTGACGGTGATGGCCGGGCGGGTGCGGCCGGTGAAATTGGCCAGCGATTCACCGATGCGTAACTGCACATCGGGACCGCTGAGGACCTGCGGGGCGCCGGCCACGGCCGGGCCGGCGGCAGCGAAGGCGCGCGCGGGCAGGCCGCTGGCGACCAGGCCGGCGACCACGCC
>NZ_JBFULB010000367.1:0-3658 GCF_056400545.1 Stenotrophomonas sp. P5_A8
AACGTATTGTGCATGGCACAGCTCATGTCCACGAATCAGTTACTGACGCGGATGCAAAGTGCGACATGAAATGGCGTGAACCGAGGGACGTGTCGCTCAAGCAGCAGACCCGCTTCAATCCGCTCGGAAAACCGGTGCGGACAACGTTCACGTGGCTTTTCCTCGCCTTTGCGGCCGTGTTCGTCATGGGGAGCATAAGATGCCTCCGCCGCCTTCCCGCCACGTGACCTGGAGAGCCGCATGGAACCCGACGCAACCGATCCCGCCCTCGCCAGCCCGGCCGACTACAGTGATGTGTTGTACCCGGTGTATTTCGAGGTGGGCGAGTGGCAACACRTCGTGCGGGACGCGATGATCGCGTTCCTGGTTCAACGCAGCGATGGTCATCCAGCCTTCCACTTCGCGCCGGATGCGCTTCGCACCACTGCGCACGGCTATGAGGTGGACCTGCCGATGCAGTTGATCCCTGAAGTGGTGCGCGCGTTGGCCGAGCGGAACGTGGCGATCTATCAGGTGGTCAGGCGGCAGCCCCGATGAGCGTTCGTCTGTAGCAGGACGCATTCGGCCTGATGCATCATCGACACACTCGCAGGGAGCGCAGCAGATGAACAGTCGACGCAGTACCCGAACGCCGATGGCCTGCTGGCTGCTGCCCATCGCGCTGTGCGTTCCGCTACCGGCACTGGCCTCCGACCCGGTTGGCATGCTGACGGTGTTCTTCGGGCTGCCGGTCTTCATGACCGCCGTCGTGGTGTTGGGCACGCTGGTGATCTTCCGACGCCACCGCTGGGCGAGAGGGATCGGGTTGTTGCTTGGCATCCCCGTATCGTTGCTTGGCGCGTACCTCGCATATGTGGACACCTGGCGCTTCTGGCCCGACCGGAATGGCAGCGATGACGGCACGCAGATGCTGATTGTCGTTGGCTGGACGCTGCTGTGGTGGTGCGTGCTGTGGTTCACCTGGCTGTTCTGGCGCACGGGGAAGGTGTCCTCGTCGGCAACGGATGTCCTGCCCAAGCGGTATCCCTGATACTCCACCGGATGGCACGTCATATCGGCGCGCACGCAGCACAATCACGAGGCCGCAATGACCGATCCTTACAACAGCAGTCCGCGCGCCGGTTCGGCTACCCGGCTCGACGATTCGATGGTGACAACCGCCATGGAGCTGCCCGGCTATCGCATCGTGCGCAGCCTGGGCGTGGTGCGTGGCATCACCGTGCGTTCGCGTTCGATAGTGGGCAATTTCCTCGGCGGGTTGCAGACGATCTTCGGCGGCAACATCACCATCTATACCGAGCTGTGCGAGCAGGCCCGCGAGGAGACCTATCGGGACATGGCCAAGCATGCGCGCCTGCTGGGTGCCAACGCGATCATCGCCATGCGGTATGACGCCACCGATGTGATGACCGGACTGACGGAAGTGCTGTGCTATGGCACGGCGGTGGTGGTTGAACCCGCGCTTGGCTGACGCGCATTCGCTTTGCCCGGTAGTGGCCGGCGTTGAGGCCGCTTTCTCTTCCAAACGACAAGGTGAACTGCATGCGCCTGTTGAAATCACTGGTAGTTGCACTGCTGCTGTTCTCGATCACGGCCCACGCCGGAACGCCCTTGGTGACGGGTGAGGCCGAACACGCGCTGAGGGCGTGGCTGGCCGCATTCAACGACGGTGATCGCGATGCGCTGGCGGCCTTCCGGGAACAGTACAAGATGCGCGCTGACGCGAAGGGCGATCTTGAGTTCCGCGCAGAGACCGGGGAGCTGCGGGTGCTGGAGGTCGTCGCCAGCACGCCGGGGAAAGTGCAGATGCTGCTGCTGCCCAGCGCCAATGACCGTGTGATGCTGGTGACGGCGACGCTCGACCCGGACAAGCGGTCGGCCGCGTTCGCGTTCGAAGGCGCGCAGACCCCCGCGAAATACCAGCCCAGGCGCATGGCGATGGCTGACGTTCTGGACGCGGCCAAGACGCGTCTGGATGCGCTGCAGGCGACTGGCGACCTCGGGGGGGTGTTCCTGGTGGCCAGGCAGGGAGACGTCCAGATGGCGTGGCACGGCGGCCTTGCCGATCGTGAGCAGGGCCTGGCGGTGGCGCGCGCTACCCGATTCCGGTTGGCGTCGTTGAACAAGATGTTCACCGCTGTGTCCATTCTGCAGCTACAGGAAGCGGGCAAGCTGTCGCTGGACGATACGCTGGCCAAACACCTGCCGCGCTACCCGAACCCGTCGGTCGCAGGGTCGGTCACGCTGCGTCAGCTTCTGGACCACACCAGCGGACTGGGCGATATCTTTGGTGACAAGGCCACCAGCAACGCCGACAGTCTCAGGACGCTTCAGGACTACTGGGCGGTGTTTGGGGAGGAGCCAGTGGCGTTCACGCCGGGAAGCCGGGACCAGTATTCGAACTATGCATTCATTCTGCTGGGCAGCGTCATCGAGGCGGTCTCGGAACAGTCGTACTACGACTATGTCGACGAACACATCTATCGCGTAGCGGGCATGAGCGCGACCGGATCCGAGCCCGAGTCGATGCCGGTCGTCGGCAGGGCCAAGCCGTATACCAAGGTCGATGGCCGATGGACAGTGGAAACGGCATCGCTGCCGTGGCGCGCTACCTCGGCCGGTGGTGGCTACAGCACCGTCGACGACATGCTGAAGTTCGGTGAGGCGCTGCGTGCGGGCAAGCTGCTGTCGCCTACGTCATTGGCAGCGGCGACCTCCCCGCAGAATCATAAGGCCTGGTACGGCTATGGGTTCATGGTGCGTGGTGAGGGTCGTGATCGGCTGTACGGTCATGAAGGCGGCGCACCCGGCGCCAACGCCGTGTTCTATGCGATGCCCGCGCRGGGATATGTGCTGGTAGGACTGAGTAATGTCGATCCTGAAGCGATGGGCAATGTGGTCAATTTCGTGGCGAACCGGTTACCGCTCTAGCGGCATGCGCCCGTGATACTTCGCATGTATCGCAACAGCACGCCATCGGTATTGGTCACGGGTGCAGTGCAGGCCGCATGCTGCTTCGATGGATAACGAATCAATCTTCTCGTTTACCGGCCAGGTCGGCCTGGTCACCGGCGCGGCCGGTGGCCTTGGCCTGGCTTACAGCCGTTTGCTGGCACGGCGCGGTGCGCAGGTGGTGATGCACGATGTGGGGGCCGACCGTGACGGCACCGGGTTTGATCCGCAGCGGATTGAACGGGCGGTGGCCGAGCTGTGCGGGCAGGGCCTGGTGGTACATGCCGCGCACGGTGCGCTCGACAATCGCGCGGAGTGCCGGGCCCTGGTGGCCGATACCCTGCAGCGTTTCGGTCGCCTGGATTTCATCATCCACAACGCCGGGTGGGTCGAGTACCAGCCGATCGACACGCTGGAGGACGAGCGCTTCGACGCGATGATGGCGATTGCCGCGAAGGCGCCCCTGTGGCTGGCGCAGGCTGCATGGGCGTCGATGCAGGACGCGCGCTACGGACGCATCGTGCTGACTACTTCTGATCGCGCGCTGTATCCGCAGTACGTGCAGCACGGGCTGGCGGCCTACGCGGCGGCGAAGCTGGCTGCGGTGGGCATCGTCAACGTGCTGGCCGCGGAGGGCGCGCCGCACGGGATCGTGGTCAACGCGGTGTCGCCGGTGGCCAAGACGCGGATGTGGGGCGTGCAGGGT
>NZ_JBFULB010000368.1:0-3655 GCF_056400545.1 Stenotrophomonas sp. P5_A8
GGTCTGGGTGGTGGTGAGACGGGGCTCGCGGTTTGCGCAGCAAAGCGGGGCGCGACAGCGCGAAGGGGGCCGCGAAAGGCCCTTGCTTGTGGGGGCCTTTCGCGGCACCCTTCACGCTTCCGTACGCAAGCGTATCGACATGTCGCCAGCCGCCGAATCCTCCGCCTATCCCCATCTGTTCACTCCGCTGGACCTTGGCTTCACCCAGCTGCGCAACCGCATCCTGATGGGGTCGATGCACACCGGCCTGGAAGACCGCGCGCGTGATTTCCCGCGCCTGGCCGCGTACTTCGCCGAGCGTGCCGCCGGCGGCGTGGGGCTGATCGTCACCGGTGGCTTCGCACCGAACGTGGTCGGCTGGCTCAAGCCGTTCGGCGGCAAGCTGTCCTGGCCGTGGGAAGTGCGTCCGCACCGCCAGGTGACCGCTGCGGTGCACGACAACGGCGGCAAGATCTGCCTGCAGCTGCTGCACGCCGGGCGCTACGCCTACCACCCCCTCTCGGTGGCCCCCAGCAAGCTGAAGGCGCCGATCAACCCGTTCACCCCGCGTGCGCTGTCCTCGCGCGGGGTGGAGCGTCACATCGCCGATTACGCGCGCAGCGCGCGGCTGGCGCGCGAGGCCGGCTACGACGGCGTTGAAGTGATGGGCTCGGAAGGCTATCTGATCAACGAATTCATCGCCCCGCGCACCAACACGCGCGCTGACCGCTGGGGCGGCGACGCCAGCCAGCGCATGCGCTTCGCCGTCGAGATCGTGCGCCGCATCCGCGAGGCCTGCGGCCCGGACTTCATCATCATCTACCGGCTGTCGCTGGTGGACCTGGTCGAGGACGGCAGCAACTGGGACGAGATCGTGCAGCAGGCCAAGGCGATCGAAGCCGCYGGCGCCACATTGATCAATTCCGGCATCGGCTGGCACGAAGCGCGCATCCCCACCATCGCCACGTCGGTGCCGCGCGCGGCCTTTGCCGGTGTGACCGCCAAGCTCAAGCCGCACGTGCAGGTGCCGGTGATCGCCACCAACCGCATCAACATGCCCGAGGTGGCCGAGCGCATCCTGGCGGGCGGCGGCGCGGACATGGTGTCGCTGGCGCGACCGCTGCTGGCCGACCCGGAATGGGCCAACAAGGCGCGCGCCGGCCGCCCGGACGCGATCAACACCTGCATCGCCTGCAACCAGGCCTGCCTGGACCATGTGTTCGAGAACAAGACCGCCAGCTGCCTGGTCAATCCGCGCGCCGTGCACGAGACCGAGCTGGTCTACCGCCCGGTGACCACGTCCAAGCGCGTGGCGGTGGTCGGCGCCGGCCCGGCCGGGCTGGCCTGCGCCACCGTGGCCGCCGAGCGCGGTCATGCGGTCACCCTGTTCGATGCCGGCACCGAGATCGGCGGTCAGTTCAACGTGGCCAAGCGCATTCCGGGCAAGGAAGAATTCCACGAGACCCTGCGTTACTTCCGCCACAAGCTCGACGAGACCGGCGTGGCCGTGAAGCTTGAAACGGTCGCCGACGTGGCCCTGCTCGCCGGCTTCGACGAGGTGGTGGTCGCCACCGGGATCACCCCGCGCCGGGTCGACTTCCCCGGCGCCGACCACCCCAAGGTGATCAACTACCTGGACGTGCTGCTCGGCCGGGTCGAGGCCGGGGCGCAGGTGGCGATCATCGGCGCTGGCGGCATTGGCTTCGATGTCGGCGAGTTCCTGGTCCATGACGGCCCGTCCAGCGCACTGGACCCGGCCCGCTGGATGGCCGAATGGGGCGTGGATGCGACCTTCGAAGGTCGCGGCGCACTGGCCAAGGCCGTCCCCGAAGCGCCCGCGCGCAAGGTCTGGCTGTTGCAGCGCAGCCCAGGCAAACCCGGCGCGCGGCTGGGCAAGACCACCGGCTGGATCCATCGCGCCACGCTCAAGGCCAAGGGCGTGAAAATGCTCGGCGGCGTGGAATACCTGGGCGTGGACGACGCCGGCCTGCACGTCCGCATCGAAGGCCAGGAACAGACGCTGCCGGTCGATCATGTGGTGGTCTGCGCCGGCCAGGAACCGCGCCGCGATCTGCATGCCGCATTGCTGGCCGCCGGCATCAACGCACACCTGATCGGCGGCGCGGATGTGGCTGCCGAACTGGACGCCAAGCGCGCCATCCACCAGGGCAGCCACCTCGCGGCCGGGCTCTGAACACGGTCAATCGCGACCTGAATAGGGGCCCGTGAGCGCAATTCGGGCCCCGCTTCGAACCTGAATGTCAAGCCGCTGAGTTCAGGATGCATTGGGAAATGGCCCCCTATCGTGCGCCAACTTTCCCGCTCACCACCCAGTTCGAGTGAGCGCGCGGACCCCACGTCTTGTTCGGGTCCGCTCCCGGGCGGCCCCGATGGCCGCCTCCCCATGACRCCAAGTCGTACCCTCGCCCCGTCCGCATGATCGGATGGACAGCCAGGTGCGGCCCACACGGAGCAAGGAGATTTATGAAACTGGCCTGGATTCTCTGGCTGTCACAGTTGTTGCCGCAGCCTGCCGCCGATTCGTTGTGCCTGAGCACGACCGTCTACCTCGAAGCGCGTGACCAGACCCTGCGCGGCCAGCAAGCCGTCGCGGAGGTGGCCCTGCGCCGCCTGGACAGCGGGCTGTGGGGCGACTCGATGTGCAAGGTGGTCACCGCGCGCAAGCAGTTCGCCCCGACCATCGTCGCCCCCGGCACCCAGCTGGGCAACGCCGACGCCTGGCAGGAAGCGATGACCGTGGCCTTCGATGCCGAGCGCAATTGGGCCCTGCCGGTCGGTGAGCGCAAGGAGATCGTGCCCGGGGCGAGCCACTTCGCCGCACTGTCGATCGCCAACCCGAGCTGGCGCAACGCCTACCAGGTGGCCACGATCGGCGACCACACCTTCTACCGCGTGCAGAAACTCAAGCCGCGCGCGTCGTAACGGTCTGTTACGGCCATACCGTTGAGGATGCGGGTCCTGCTCTGGAATAGTGAGCGGCTGACCCATCACCCCCAACGGAGTTCCCATGAAGCTGTACAGCAAGCCCGGTGCCTGCTCCACCGCCGACCACATCGCCCTGCAGTGGACCGGCCAGCCGTTCGAGGTGGAACTGCTCGACAAGGACACCCTGAAGGCGCCGGCGTTCCTGAAGATCAATCCGGTCGGCTCGGTGCCGGCGGTGGTCGATGGCGACTTCACGCTCACCCAGAACGCGGCGATCATGGGCTACATCGCCGACACCTACCCGCAGGCCGGCCTGGCCGGTGACGGCAGCGCCCAGCAGCGCGCAGAAGCCACCCGCTGGCTGTCCTTCGTCAATTCGGACCTGCACCCGGCGTTCAAGCCGCTGTTCGGGCCGGGCAACTTCATCGGCGATGAAGGCCAGTACGACGCGGTCCGCGCCATCGCGCTCAAGCGCCTGCGTGGCCTGTTCGAACGCGCCGACCAGCAGCTGGAAGGTCGYCAGTGGCTGGCCGGCTTCCGCAGCTTCGCCGATCCTTACTTCTACATCACCCTGCGCTGGGCGGCTGGCGCCAAGGTCGACCTGAGCGGCCTGGACAACGTGGCCGCGTTCAAGCAGCGCATGGAGGCCGATCCGGGCGTGCAGGCGACGCTGCAGGCCGAAGGACTGCGCTGAGCCCGGCGTGATGGTGCCTATTGACCCGTCCTGCCA
>NZ_JBFULB010000369.1:0-3650 GCF_056400545.1 Stenotrophomonas sp. P5_A8
GCCGTCAACCTCGTTGCAACGATCCACCCGTGTAGCGCCGGGCTCTGCCCGGCAACCGCATTACAATGGACCGCATGAGCGAATTCACCGTCCTGATTGCCGACGACCACCCGTTGCTGCGCGCGGCGGTGGTGCACTCGCTGCGCCAGTCGCTCCCGCAGGCGCAGGTGCTCGAAGTGGCCAGCGCCTCCGCACTGGAAGCCGCGCTGGACCAGCACCCGGAGATCGAGCTGGTGCTGCTGGACCTGACCATGCCCGGTGCCCGCGGGTTCTCCTCGCTGCTGCACGTACGCGGCGCGCACCCGGACATCCCGGTGGTCATCGTCTCCTCCAACGACCATCCGCGCGTCATCCGCCGCGCGCAGCAGTTCGGCGCAGCCGGCTTCATCCCCAAATCCGCCCCCGCCGAGACTATCGGCCAGGCGGTGGCGGCGGTGCTCGATGGCGGGGTGTGGTTCCCGGCCATGGCGCCAGAGCGCTCCGAGTCCGACGCGCTGCTCGCCGCACGCCTCGCCCAGCTCACCCCGCAGCAGTTCCGCGTGCTGCTGTGCCTGGCCGACGGCCTGCTCAACAAGCAAATCGCCTACGAGCTGGGCCTGGCTGAGAACACGGTGAAGGTGCATGTCACCGCGATCCTGAAAAAGCTGGAATGCCACAGCCGCACGCAGGCTGCGGTACTGGTGAAGGCGCTGGAGCCGGAAGGCGATGCCGGCGCGGGGCTGGACGGCTGAGGCCGCGGGGCGGGGACACATCGTCACCTCCGGAGGGTGTCAGCCGAGCATGGCTCGGCTCTACCAGAGCGTGGCACCCTGGCCCCCCCACCCACCCGGTAGAGCCGAGCCATGCTCGGCTGCTCCCCAACCCACCCGGTAGAGCCGAGCCACGCTCGGCTGACACCCCAATCTACCCGGCAGAGCCGAGCCACGCTCGGCTGCTCCCAATCCACCCGGTAGAGCCGAGCCATGCTCGGCTGCTTCCGAATCACCGATCATCCCCGATGCCGTACCAGCAACTGCGTCATCAACGCGCGCAGCGCCGGCGGCCGCACCGGCTTGGACAGGAACCCCCACCCGTTCTCTGCAGCCTGCGCCTTCAACACATCATCGCGCTCGGCGGTCACCAGGATCACCGGTGGCCGCGCCTGCCACAGTCCACACAACTGCTCATACAGATCCGGGCCGTGCCACTGGCCCATGCGCACATCCAGCAGCAGCAACTGCGGCACGTTGAGCGCGGAGGCGATTTCCAGCACGGCCTGCGGCCCATCGGCCAGCTCCACCGCGCAGCCCCAGCGCTCCAGCAGCGCGCGGGTGGCGGCGCACACACGCGGGTCGTCATCGATGCTCCAGACCCGGCAATGCCGCAGCGGGCTGTCATCGCCGGCGTCAGCCGCTACGGCCGGCACCGGCGTCGGCGCCGGAATGGCCGCCGCGTCGCCGAGCGGCACGCTCACCGTGAACACGCTGCCGCGTCCCAGCGTGGAGCGCAGATGGATGCCATGCCCCAGCAGGCGGCCGATGCGTTCGACGATGGCCAATCCCAGCCCGGCGCCGCGTTCCTGTTCGACGCCATCATCCAGCCGGCGGAACTCCTCGAAGATCTCGCCCTGCAGGCTCTCCGGAATGCCCGGGCCCTGGTCGTGCACCTCGATGCGCAACTGGTCGCCCACGCGGCGGCAGCCCAGCAACACGCGCCCGCGCGGGGTATAACGCAGCGCATTGGACAGGAAGTTCTGCAGGATCCGGCGCAGCAATGCCTCATCGCTGACCACCACCGCCCGCGTATCCACCCAACGCAGCTGCAGCCCGCGACTGTCGGCGGCGATGCCGAACTCACGTGCCAGTGTCTCCAGCAGCGGCGATAGCGCGAACGCGCGCACGTGGGTCTGCAGCGCGCCCGATTCCAGCCGCGATATATCCAGCAGGCTGGTCAGGATCGCATCCTGCGCGGCCAGCGCCGCATCCACGTGCTCGCTCAATGCGCGCGCATCACCGTGCAGCTTGCCGCGCAGCACCGAAACGAACATGCGCGCGGCGTTCAACGGTTGCAGCAGGTCGTGCACGGCCGAGGCGACGAAACGCGATTTGTAGCGGTTGGCCCGCTCGGCCTCGCGGCGCGCCTCGTCCAGGTCACGGGTGCGCTCGGCCACGCGGTGCTCCAGCGCATCGGCCAGCGAGCGCAGTTCACGCGCGGTGTTCTTGTAGGCGGTGATGTCGGCATAGCTGGTGACAAAGCCGCCATCGGGCAGCGGATTGCCGCGGATCTCCAGCACGGTGCCGTCGTCTTTCTCGCTCTCGCGCATGTGCGGCCGGCCGCTGCGCAGGTGGTTCAAGCGRCGCTCGATCGCCTCATCGATTGGGCCGGGACCGAGCAGGCCACGGCGCGCGTTGTAGCGAAAGATCTCCTCGATCGGGCGGCCGACCCGGATCAGCCCGGGCGGAAATTTGAACAGCTCCAGGTAGCGCGCATTCCATGCCACCAGGTTCTGTTCGTTGTCGATCACCACCACGCCCTGCGGCAGGTGCGCCAGGCTGCGGCTGAGCCCGCTGTCGRCCTGCTGGGCGGCCTGCAGCACGCCATCCTGCGCGGTACGCAGCTCCTCGGCATGCTGGGCCAGCACGCTTTCCAGCTCGCGTCGGCTGCGCTGCCGATGCGCATCCAGCCGCCGCCGCTGCTGTACGAACAGCACCAGGAAGCCCAACGCCAACCACGCCGCGCCGCCGCCGATGGCCGCGCTGCGCCCGGCGCTGGTGGCCGCGCCGGCATCGTGCAGCAGGTGCAGGTTCCAGTGTTCCTCGGGCAGGGCCAGGCTTTGCCAGAGCATCCGTCCGGGCAGCGCCGGATCGAGCAGGCGCACCATGCGCCCGCCGTTCTCAAGCACATCTTCGGTGCGGACCCGCAGCGGTTGCAGCGAGCGGTCGGCGTACTGCCGCGCTTCCAGCATCTCGCGGCGCTCGCCCGGCCCCAGCGGGCGCAGCAGGCGGTAGCGCCAAACATCGCGGTTGGCCAGGAACACCACGTCATGCTCATCGCTGGCCAGCACCACGTCCGGGCTGGGCAACCATTCCTGTTCCAATGCCGACAGTTCGATCTTGATCACCACCACGCCGACCCGCACGCCGTCTTCCTCGATCGCCTGGGACAGGAAATACCCGGGCACGCCGGTGGTCATGCCGATGCCGTAGAAACGACCCCGGCCGGTGGCCAGCGCCTGGCGGTAATAGGGGCGGTAGCTGTAATCCTCGCCGACGTTGCTGCTGGGCTGGTCCCAGTTGCTGGCGGCCACGGCCACGCCGTCGTGGCCGACCAGGGTCAGGGTGGAGGCGCGGGTCACCTGGTTGGCGCGCTGCAGTTTCAGGTTCAGGCGCTGCCGCGCGGCGGCATCGGGCACCTTGAGCAGGGCGCGGCGCAGGTCCGGGTCCAGTGCCAGCACCTGCGGCAGGGTCCCGAAGCGGTCGATACGCTGCTGCAGTCCCTGGCCGTACAGTTCCAGCTGGCGTTGCACCTGGGCACTTTCGGTGGCCAGCGCACGCCGCCAGGCATAGTGCCCGGCGGCGGCCGCGCACAGCAGTGTGCCGCCGATCATCAGCAGCAGGGTCAACAGCAGGGTGCGATGGCGGCCGAGCCAGTACATGGCGGCAGTCTACGGT
>NZ_JBFULB010000370.1:0-3606 GCF_056400545.1 Stenotrophomonas sp. P5_A8
CCACACCCCCTCTAAAGTCGCCCCCATCCAGGCCGATATCCAGCGTGACGCCCGGTTTTTCTACCGCCACGCCCGACCCAGGATTCCTTCGATGAACGACAGCAACCTAAATGCCGCCAGCAGCGGTGGTGAGTACCTCAGCTTCACCCTCGGCGCCGAGCACTACGGCGTGGATATCCTCAAGGTGCAGGAAATCCGCGGCTACGACTCGGTCACCCGCGTTCCCGACGCACCGGATTACATCAAGGGCGTCATCAACCTGCGCGGCACCATCGTCCCGGTCATCGACCTGCGCCTGAAGCTGCGCCTGGAAAAGGCCACCTACGATGCCTTCACCGTCATGATCGTGCTCAACGTCGAAGACCGCGTGGTCGGCATCGTCGTGGACAGCGTCTCCGACGTCATCCCGCTCAGCGCCGACCAGATCCGCCCCACCCCCGAGTTTGGCGCCGCCGTCGATACCCGCTTCATTTCCGGCATCGGCACCCAGGACGATCGCATGCTGATCCTGCTGGATATCGAAACCCTGCTCGACAGCGCCGACATGGGCCAGCCCAGCCACGTCGAAGACGCTGCTGCCTGATCGTGCCCGCTCCGCTCACCACCGCGTGGACGCGGGGTGAAAAAAGTTCTTCAGTTCCGTCCAGGACGGCCGATAGCTGCTTCAGGACCCGGCTGTGTAGGGCTGCCCAAGGCCGGGCCAATTCGTCCATTTTCCCCGGAGATTTTTCCCGATGAAGTCCCTGCTTGCGCTGTTCTCGGTTGCCGTTCTCGCCACCTCCGCCTCGTCCGCTTTCGCCCAGTCGGCTGAAATGATCCCGCCGGAGATGGCACCGCGCTCGGTCGGCAAGGACGGCATGGTCTGCGGCAAGGTCGAAAAGGCCCGCTACGCCGAAGGTTCCGAAGGCCAGCCGACCTTCCTGTACATGGGCGGCGCCTTCCCGCGCCACACCTTCTCGGCCCGCATCGCCGGCGCCAACCGCGGCAAGTTCAGCTTCCCGCTGGAAAGCCTGGAAGGCAAGACCGTCTGCGTGATCGGCAAGATCGCCCGTGACGCATCGCGCGCTGAAATCGAAGTCAGCTCGCCGGCCGGCCTCAAGCTCGCCAACATCAAGTAATCCGCTGTACGCCATGCCACGCCGGCACCGTCCGGCGTGGTCGCTGCAACCGGGCACGATGCCCGGACGCGTTTGCCCTTGGAGATCGCACCGCCCATGCCCTGGATCAACAACCTCAAACTGATGCCGAAGTTGATGCTGACTTTCGGCGTCCTCCTGCTGGTGATGCTGCTGCAGGGCATCGTGGCCTATCGTGGCTTGTACTCACTCAACAACGTCACCACCGAACTGGCGGGCCACCGGATGGAGAGCATCCGTACTGCCGGTGAAATCCGCGGCATGGTCGGCGAATACCGCAACTCGGCCTACCAGGGCCTCATCCGCGCCAGCGCAGACGTCAAGGCCGAAGCCAAGACCCGTGCCGCCGACCTGCGCGGCAAGATCGACCTGGCCATCAAGAAATACCCCGAACTGATCGACAATCCCCAGCAGAAGAAGCTGTTTGATACCTTCGCCAAGGATTGGAAAGACGCGCTGGTTTCCTACGATGCGGTCAGCGAAATGCTGGAGCTGGACCTGCCCGACGATGCCATCGACACCTTCGTCGGCGAGACCCGCAGCAAGCACCAGAAGGCCTCGTCCGCGCTCGAAGCACTGATCGCCGAAGACAACCGGCTGGCCCGCGCCTCGCGCGAGGAAGCCGAGTCCACCTACGCCGCTTCGGCCACCCTGACCGTCATCGCCTTGCTCGGCGGCGCCGGCCTGGGCCTGGTGCTGGTGTTCCTGTTCGCCCGTTCGCTGGTGGGCAGCATGCGCGGCGCCGTGTCGGTGGCCAACGATGTCGCCAGCGGCAAGCTCGATGGCCACATCGACGTCAGCCGCAAGGATGAAGTCGGTGACCTGATGCAGGCCATGCAGCGCATGCAGCGCGACCTGCGCGAGCGCACCGAGACCGACCAGGCCATCGCCCGCGAGAACCTGCGTATCCGCACCGCGCTGGATTACAGCTCCACCGGCGTGTACCTGACCGACAACCAGCTCAACATCGTCTACGCCAACCGCGCCCTGGAGCAGAGCCTGTCCCAGTACCAGGACGAGCTGCGCAAGCACCTGCCCGAGTTCGACGCAGGCGCCTCGCTGGTCGGACGTCCGCTCACCGTGCTGGAGCACCGCGGCGAGATGGATGCCAGCCTGCTGGCCAACCTCAAGCAGCATGGCGTGGCCCGTCGCGCGATGCAGTTCGGTGATGCCCAGTTCGCCCAGGTGGTCTCGACCATCCGCAACGAAGAAGGCGAGAGCGTCGGCCACGTCGTGGAATGGCGTGACCGTACCCCCGAAGCGCTGGTCGAGGCCGAAGTGGCGCGCGTGATCGCCCAGGCCGCTGCCGGCGACCTGTCCGGTCGCATCGTCGCCGAAGGCAAGGAAGGCTTCTTCCTGCAGCTGGCACAGCAGATCAACGGCCTGCTGGACGCCAACGCGGCCAGCATCGAACAGATCTCCGGCCTGCTCACCGCGCTGTCGCAGKGCGACCTGACCGTGCGCATGCACGGCGATTTCCAGGGCGTATTCGCCACCATGCGCGACGATGCCAACGCCACCGCCGAGCAGCTCAGCGGCATCGTCACCCGCATCAAGCATTCCAGCCAGGCCATCAGCTCGGCTGCCAGCGAGATCGCCACCGGCAACAGCGACCTGTCGCGCCGTACCGAGCAGCAGGCCGCCAACCTGGAAGAAACCGCCGCCTCGATGGAGGAACTCACCTCCACCGTGCGCCAGAACGCCGAGCATGCCCGCCAGGCCAACCAGCTGGCCATTGGCGCACACACCGTCGCCAGCCAGGGCGGTGACGTGGTCGGCCAGGTGGTCACCACCATGAGCGCGATCCAGACCTCGTCCAAGAAGATCGCCGAGATCATCTCGGTCATCGACGGCATCGCCTTCCAGACCAACATCCTGGCGCTCAACGCGGCGGTGGAAGCGGCGCGTGCCGGCGAACAGGGCCGCGGCTTTGCCGTGGTCGCCTCCGAAGTGCGCACCCTGGCCCAGCGTTCGGCCGGTGCCGCCAAGGAGATCAAGGGCCTCATCGACGACTCGGTCGGCAAGGTCAACGACGGCTCGGCACTGGTGCACAAGGCCGGCGCGACCATGGGCGAAATCGTTGCCTCGGTGCAGCGCGTGACCGACATCATGGCCGAGATCTCCGCCGCTTCGCAGGAGCAGTCCGCCGGCATCGAGCAGGTCAACCAGACCGTCGTGCAGATGGATGAAACCACCCAGCAGAATGCCGCCCTGGTGGAAGAAGCCACTGCCGCCGCCCGCTCGATGGAAGAGCAGGCCGGCCACCTCAGCGATGCAGTGTCGATCTTCACCCTCGACGCGCAGGACGTGGTGGCACCGGTGGCGTTCGCCCCGCCAGCCTCGCGCGCCCCGGTGCGCCAGGTTGCCGCCGCACCGGCACCGGCCCGCCGCCCCGCCGCCCGCCCGGTTGCCACCGAACTGGCCGACGGCGACTGGCAGGAGTTCTAAGCCCGCCAGCGGCCTGTAAACC
>NZ_JBFULB010000371.1:0-3588 GCF_056400545.1 Stenotrophomonas sp. P5_A8
ACTTTAGGGGCGTCGAGAGTAAGTGACCCCGCAGGACCGGGATAGGCCTCGAATCGCTAAGCGCCATATGATCCGGAATTTCTCAAGATGTGGGCCATGACACATGTCTCGCTTTAAGCGCATGGCGGCCGGTAGCGGAGTGTCATCTATGCCTTAATGCATCTAAGGTTGGGGCCAGAGGGCTGAAGATATGGACTTGTTTTACTAGCAAAAAGGGACGCCGGCAGGAGCGGGCCGTGCCGGAGGGTCGATAAATCAGGTTAGCTATAAGCGGTGATGGGCGTCACATTTTGCACCAAGCCGAAAAATGTAAAAATTGTCCGTGAGCGTCGGGCCTTACCCCCTCCGTCCCGGTCTAATTTTTGCCCAGTGCGCCAAAATTGATCCGCTGAAAATTAGCGCCCACAGCCTCTTCACGGCTGATTGAGCTTATTGCAATGCCCCACTTGTTAGAGTCTGCTGCAGGCGAACGCCCTCTCAAATGGTGATTTATGGGCCAAGGCTGACGCAGGGTAGTAAGGAATCGCAAGGACAGTAGAAATGGCGTTAACCGTGGCAATCAGATGGAGGTTCGCTGGCTCAGTTTCCGCCTGCCCAACGGCCGGTCCATTGGTCCAAAGGTCRAAGTCTGCATGGTCCGAAGCCGCAGAGACGAGCAGTTGCGTCGTACGAAGGCAAGTACTTTGGAGCGCCTGTCGGTCCGCTTGCTTTATAGCCCGGGTTTCCTCATCTCGCCTCAAAGGCAGATGAGAGCATAAGGGCATTTCTGACTAGAGAAGGCCATATTTTCACGATGACATGTTGCTGGTAAAGAGCGGTCGTCTACGCACCTCTAGCGACCGCCATATCCCCAAGGCAACGAAGCCTAGAGTCCGAGCCTTCCAGAGCTGCGTGTGGCTCGGCCGCTTCGCCAACGGAAAAGCTACGTTTCCCCGTCGCCGCAGCTCCAAGGCGGAGCACCCTTGTTCTCTGGTTTCAGCGTCCGCCGCTGCGGTGATGTAGCCCACGTTGTGAGCAAACGCGGACACTGCGTTTGGCTGGAGCATGGTCACAAGCATGTGAGCACCGGAGGGCGCCAGCATTCGAGACCCTTTCGCCACTGCGTCCGCGCCGCTTGGTAGGGGGAGTGCCTCGTCGGGGGAGGCGCCCACAAGTACGAACGGCTCACGTAAGAACGCAGGCTCCCGCGGCGCGGGGCGATGAGCCGCCACACTGCAAACCCGTCCCTGGGGCGAAGGAACGACGGAGCATGATCAATGTTCCAGCGCTTCAGCGGCACTGGGGCGGCCAAGATGCCAGCCTTGGACCGTGGCTTTCGGAGCGATATGACGAATTGCTTCAAGCTGCACCTGGGATTCGACTCCTTCTACGGTCACTGCGAGGTCCAGCGTGATCGCGAGCTCGTAGATCGCAGGGAGAACAGAGCGAAGTGGTGAGGGCGTTGCCAAGGCGGAGGTGAAAAGCCGATCAATCTTGATGCCGTCGAATCGGGTCTTTGCAAGATGCGAGAAATTTGCGTTACCTGTGCCAAAATCGTCGATCAGGAAGGCGAACCCTCTGGACTGGAGAAATTGCATGTTCTTCAGAAAGTCAGGGTGCACGATGTCTGTGCGCTCGGTCACCTCGAACTTCAGCTGAGAGGGTCGGATGCCTTTGCGCGCGGCCACATCCTCCACGTATGAGGGGAAGTCGTTGTCGGCAATGTCCTCCGGCTCAACGTTCACGCAGACGTAGTAGTCGCGATCTTCCAACCGTGGACGAAGCTCGCTCAGTGCACGCTGCACAACATAGCGCGCCAGCGTCGTGCTCAGGCCGTGGATCTGCGCAAGGGGTACAAATATGTCCGGGGAGATGACTTCTCCCGAGGATGTTGTCCATCTGCTTAAAGCTTCCCAGCCCATGACTCGGCCGGTGATGCCATCGCACAAGGGCTGGTACTCCAAGGTGATAAGGCCCTTGCTAAGTGCAGACGCAAGTTTCTCATCCAGGTTCCTCGGGGCGTGTCGGCGCCTAAGAATCAGGATCGAAACGGCGGAGCCCGTTGCGGCAGCGCCAATCGCTAGACATCCAAGCAGCCAAGCGTTGAGCTGCCAAAGGCTTTTGCGTGGAAGCCGCACAGCCGCGCAGGCCGCGATAGTGTTGCTACACAACTGCCTCACAATGACACTTTCGGAGAAGCCGCCAGTCATCCGCCGCGCTGCTATTGCCTTGAAGACATGTTTCTTGTCCTGGCTAAAGACCATGATCGAACTGCGATGCACGGGATCGATGTCATCGAACGCTGAGGGAGAGCTGACAGTAAGTAGGTCGTCGCGGAGTACCAAGTTGGTCTGATGATAACGGGATCCAAGGACCTCTTCGGCACGCCAAATCCTTAAACTTTTGCGGTGGTAGTTCGCCGGAGGAAGTCGGATGGGGGTGGCGAGGACTCCCCATAGCGCCGTACAAACGATTTGGTCGTTCTTTACTCGGCCAACATCGCTCAGGTAGGCAGAGCGGAATGTGATCTCCTTGAGCTTGTCGACATCGTCCGGAGAGCAAATGTCCCTCGCGTTGGCGGCGAGCCGTGCCGCTGCCTGGCTGTTAGAAGCAATTGCCTCGATCTGAGCCACCGCGCGCGCTGCGACTCGTTCGGCGCTTTCGCTGTCGTAGTAGTAGAGCACCGCCTGTACGGATGCCAATGCTATCAGCAACGAGATGCCGACCGACGTGGCCACAGTAAAGCACTCTAGAAGACGGGTCTGGGGCTGTCTCATTCGTTGTCAAAAGGTAAGCAGCGGCTGCTCCCCCACTATGGAGATCTCACGTGGAACTCTAAGTATCGGCCGTCTATCCGAAATATTGACAGCGCGATCCAAGGCGGCTTCTTTTTACAGGCTGCCAAGCGTGCTTGAGTTGAGGCGACCTACCGTAGCCGGTGCGTGAACCCCTCGGCGAGGATCCGAGTCGGTTCATAGGTCTCTGAAAAATCATGCCCCGCCTGGATCCAACGAGGGGGCGCGCCACTCCCCCGCGCGCGGGTTGCTCAATTCTGGAAACACACGGTTGCATCTATAGGATGCTCTGCACACGCACGAGCAGTTCTCTCATGGTGAACGGCTTTCCAAGCAGCTCAATACCTGCTCTCCTTAGAGAAGATGGCTCATTACCACCACCCGCGTAGCCGGTGATCAAGAGAACCCGTGTCGTGGGGTGCAGGGCGAGGGTGTGATTGGCCAAAGCACGGCCGTTCATGCCTGGAAGCCATATGTCGGCCACAAGCAAATCGAAGGGGCGTCCCAGCAGCAGCTTCTCCCGAGCGTCCTCGGCACTGGCCGCCGTCGCCACTTCATATCCCCATTCGGTAAGGAACTCGCCGGCGAGGTCGCGGATCGTGTCCTCGTCTTCAACCAAGAGGATGCGAGATGGTAGTTTGGGCATGATGACTTCGTCTACCTGCATTGCGCTCATTGATAGGATAGCCCTTTGACAGTCACTTCATCGGCGTACCCGCCTCTGCCTTGATGGCAGCCCTTAGCATATCGCTGAAAATTCGTTGTCGCGGTCGGGCCCTGGCCAAGGCTGCGCCCATCCTCCGCACGCCGGAAT
>NZ_JBFULB010000372.1:0-3572 GCF_056400545.1 Stenotrophomonas sp. P5_A8
CAGGCCGGCCGCGCCCGGCATCGGGAGCTTCTCCTTGTCGAACCACGCCAGCGATTCGCCGGTGAGGACGCCGCCGGCGGAGCAGCCGAAAATGCCTATGTGGTTGGCCGGCATGCGCTCGAGTGCGGCGCGGTAGACAGCGGCGACATCTTCGCTGGCCGCAGGGAATTTATGCTCCGGACCTTGTCGATACTCCACCGCGATGACCGTCGCGCCCGTCATCGCGGCCACCGGGATCGCTTCGAGCAGGCCAAGACTGTCGGCGCGCCCGAACACAAACGCACCGCCGTGCAGTTCGATCAGCAGGCGTTGCGCGGCCGGATCGGTTGGCGCACTGCGGGGCTGCACGCGAACCACCGGGACGCCGTTCCAGGTTTCGTTGTGCAGCTCCACCGGGTAGCGCTTGCGCAGCGCGGCGATCTCGCCGTACGCCCACTGATCGGCGCCCTTGCGGATGTGGTCGAGCTGCGCGAGTACGGCCGCGTTGTCCAGTTTTGCGGTGGGGTCGCCATGGATGACGGCGCTGCGCACGCTGGTCCGCGCCTCCGGGCTGAGATAAGGAGAAAGGGGCAGGGCAAAGCTGGGAACCTGGCGTACGCCTTCATCCACCGCGCGGTCCACCGCCGCTGCGGGCATGCTCATTGCCAGGCCGATGGCAACGGCCAACCCAAGGCATGACTTCCTGATCCACGTGCGCATCAAACCGTCCTTGTCGTCGAGAGGCGCACAGCATACCGTCGGGTACGGCGCGCCGTCGCGCCATTCTCGCGCCCTTGATTCGGGCCCGCCTAGAATGCGGCCTATGAGCAGCCCACCCCTCCATGCCCTCGTGTACGTCAGCCATGCTGCCGGTAAGCTCGACAACGGCTACCTCGACAGCATCATGGTCGACGCCATGGCCCTCAACCAGGTCGCCAAGGTTACCGGCGTGCTGCTTTYCGATGGCGAGCGCTTTCTGCAGTACATGGAAGGCAGCGAGGCGGCGGTGTCGGCGGCTTTTCTCCGCGTGCAGCGCTCACGTCGGCATTCGGGTATCCGCGTGTTGATGCGCGGCGAGGTGGCACAACGGTATTTTTCGAAGTGGTCGATGGCCTGCCGCCATACTGAGGCCTCGATCCTGCAGCGCATCGAGCGCAGCCGCTGGGAGTCGAGGATGCTGCCGCAGATATCAACCGACCGTAGCGATAACGACGGTCTGGCGCTGCTGATGCAGTTCTGGTCTGACGAGGGCTGAGCCGGGAGGTGTGCCGATGCGCGTCAATTGCGTGTCAGCACGTGCCGCGCAACTCTCGCCACGCGTTTACATCGGTGCGGCGATGCTGGGTGCCTGCCCAAGGAGATCCACCCATGCACAGCAACGCCCTCGAACTGCCCACTGAGCCCACTGGTCAAACCGTGCCCGGGGCGCCGCAGGAGCCACTTCCGGCGCCCACGCCGGTGGAAGCACCGGTGACCCCGGACCCGCCGGCGCAGGATCCACCCCGTGAAGTACCGCCCGAGCGCGACCCGCCGCCAGCCGACGCGCCGGTGGAAGATCCGCCGGCACCGGGCCACGCGCCTCAGCCCGGCGGCTGAATGCTTCAGCGCGGTGTGGGTGGCTTTTCGTAGTCGTCCGGACTCACTTCGCCTTTGCCGCTGCCCTGGTCGGGCATGTCCTTGTCCTTCCAGCGCGCTGAATCGTTGCGCGTCTTGTCCGGGGTAAACGCCTTCTGCTGATCATCTTCAGGATTGCCGGATACCGGCTGGTCGGTGTTCATCGGTGCGCTCCAACAGGTGGTGTGGGCAGACGCTCCGCCTGTACGGGTGAACGTTCTGTCGCCACGCATGGACACGCCCCACACGTCGAAGTCACGGCCCCGGTACGCCGCACGCGTTAACAAGGCGGTACCTATCTGCTGGAGCACTGCATGCGCGCCTTGACCTACCACGGCAGCAAAGACGTTCGGGTCGACACCGTCCCCGATCCGGTGCTGGCCGCGCCGGACGACCTGATCCTGCGCGTGACCGCCACCGCCATCTGCGGCTCGGACCTGCATCTGTATCGCGGCAAGATTCCCGACCTGCACACCGGCGATGTGCTGGGCCATGAGTTCATGGGCATCGTCGAAGAAGTCGGGGCAGGGGTGAGCGACCTGCGCCCGGGCGACCGGGTGGTGATTCCCTTCGTGATCGCCTGCGGCGAGTGCTTCCACTGCCGGCTTACCGAATTCGCAGCATGCGAGACCACCAACAGCGGCAAGGGCGCGGCGGTCAATCAGAAAGGCATCCGCCCACCGGCGGCGCTGTTCGGCTACAGCCATCTGTACGGCGGTGTATCCGGAGGGCAGGCCGAATTCGTGCGTGTGCCCAAGGCCAACGTCGGACCGCTGCGCATCCCCGACGGCCTGTCCGACGAACAGGTGCTGTTCCTGTCCGATATCCTGCCGACCGGCTACCAGGCCGCGCTCAATGCCGGGGTCAAGCCAGGCTCCACCGTGGCGATCTTCGGCGCGGGTCCGGTCGGTCTGATGAGCGCGGCGTGCTGCCGCCTGCTGGGCGCGGAGACGATCTTCATGGTCGATCATCTGCCCTACCGGCTGGCCTTCGCCCAGCAGACCTACGGCGTTACGCCGATCGACTTCACCCAGGTAGGGGATCCGGCCGAGTACATCGTGACCCAGACCAACGGTCGTGGCGTGGATGCCACCATCGAGGCCGTGGGCTTTGAAGCCGAAGGCAGTGCGCTGGAGTCGGCCTTGACCACGCTCAAGGTGGAGGGCAGCAGCGGCGTGGCGATCCGGCAGTGCATCGCCGCCACGCGCCGTGGCGGCACGGTCAGCATTCCCGGCGTATACGCTGGTTTCGTGCATGGTTTCCTGCTCGGCGACGCGTTCGACAAAGGGCTCACCTTCAAGATGGGCCAGACYCACGTGCAGCGGCTGATGCCGGAGCTGCTCGACCATATCGCCGAGGGCAACCTCGATCCGGGCGTGATCGTCACCCATCGCATGGCGCTGGAAGATGCGGCCAAGGGGTATGAGATCTTCGACCGCAAGCAGGAGGATTGCCGCAAGGTGATCCTGACGCCCTGACATGGCCACCGTCGTGGACATCGCCGCCTCCCGCGTCGCAACGCCGTTGCTGGTGCGCCAGGCGCGTGACTGGCTGGCCCGGCAACCGGCACTCCCACCCCCGGGCGGTGGCGATACGCTGCTGCGCTGGCAGTCGCTGGCACAGATCGCCGCGCAGGATCTGTGCCTTGCCAAGGTATTGGAGGCGCACTACGACGCGCAGGCGATCCTGCAGGAACTGGGCGCAGGTCCGCCCGAGCGCGGACAACTCGGTGCGGTATGGGCCGCCGAAGGGCCGGCCGCGACGCTGGCGTTCGATGCGCAGCAGGGCACGTTGAGCGGCGACAAGCCGTGGTGCTCAGGTGCGGAGTGGGTCGACTTCGCTCTGGTGACGGTGCGTGACGGCACGCAATCGCGGTTGTTCCGCGCTGATCTGCGCAATGCCCGCCTCGGCTGCCAGGCACAGGACTGGCAGGCCACCGGCATGGGGCGCGTGCCCAGCAGTACCGCGCACTTCCGGCA
>NZ_JBFULB010000373.1:0-3543 GCF_056400545.1 Stenotrophomonas sp. P5_A8
CAGCTGTTCACCGGATCGAATATAACGGCACACGCGTCGGGATGGTGAGAAGTCATTTGTGTGCCCTAACACCTTGAATTAAGCCGCGCCGCAAAGCGGCGTCGGCTTGAATGAATTGTTAAACGACATTACGGAGTCCACTCCCATGTGCCGCTACCGGCTCCGTCAAAGTATGTGATGCAAATATAATCGTCAGGGTTAGGCTTTGTATTTTGGGCAACCAGGTTATCCAGAAGCTGTTCGGAAAACTGACTGGCATCAGCCCCTTGGGGTGTAGGTGAATTTACAAGCTCAATCTTCCAAACGGAGCCACCTGAGTCAATTCTTGTTGCTGTTGCGTTATGGCTAGCGAGAAAATGCGCGCCATTTCCCCTCAATCCCTCCATGTAGCGCTCTAGCGCTTGCCAAGGGTTTTGCGAGCGGTAACCGGCTTGACCGGCTGTTGCCGTTCCTGAGAGTCCCCAGTTCGCGATGACAAATGCATGCAGGTGATTTTTGGTCTTTGGCATGGAAACTCCTGTCGTCTAACTACCTAATCGACGGACCCGTGGGTCCGGTTATACAACTTACCCACAAAGCACCGTATGGCGGGCTTTCCCCTTTATCCAGCTCGATCTTAGGGTGGCGGGGTCCGGCTAACAAGCCAGCGTATAACCGGACCGAGCACAGTGCTCAGTCACCACCGCAAAGCGGTTCTGGTAGAACTGCAGATGTCCGCTTTGAGTCGAAAGAGAACTTTAGCACTGCAGGCACGCCGCGTCCGACCAAGAGTCCGCTTCCGGCCAGAAGCGGACGTCGGGAGAACTTTCGGACTAGTCTCGTTGAGAAACGCCTTTCAAATAGCGTTAGACGACATCCTGCCCTCCCTAATGATCTCTGGAAAAATCAAGATCTTCTTGCAGCGCAAGCACTTACCCAACTTAGGCCTCGCAATCGGCAGGCTCACGCTCACCAAGGTGTCTCCCAGTCGAAGCTCCTTGTTTGGTGACCGTCGAATGCAACCAAGCTTCCGAACCAACGGCGTAAGGACTGGTCGTGCCCACCTGTTGGCCAAGCGCTACGTTCCGCCGAGACGAACCAAAGGCAGCCAAGTTGGCATTTGATGAGCATGCGATCAAGCGCGTCTCTGCGGATCGTGACCGAGTACCCATCCTCATCATCTCTATGGTGAATAATGACAACCTTTCCCGTTTCATCCGCCGTTATGTCAGGAGAGAGTGGATTCGGCGGAGAAAAGTTCAGCAAGCCAAGCAGAGCGTGGCTTGGTAAGCGTAAGCTCACTCCATCTGGGCGCGATGCATCCAAGTGGCTCTCCCAATTGYATTCAATCACCGGCTGAAGTGCGGTCACTTCTCCAGGCAGTCCGCGACGAGGCGACCATTCCAAGGTGGGCCAAGTTGCTCGCCAGCCAAACTCGCCAAGATAAGGGCCGTCGGTCAACTGAAGCGGCTCCCAATTATGCGCATTGCGGTCTCTCGCCCCTACTAATGCCTCGTATGCTGACCGAAGGTCGCTCTGGGCCAAAATGAGGCAGTGAATGAACTGAAACCCCTCTCGCCTGAGGCCGACCTCCCGCCGTACAAAGTCCCGACCGGAGAATTGTTCCGCCGCCCGTTGAAAGGAATGAAGAGTAACCCACTGCTCATTCCCCTGGTCTTCACGAAATATGGCGTCTTTTGCGGAGTGCCACGCATCGTTCTGTCTCGCCCAGTTCGTGAGCTGATCGTCGGAAGTCGACCGCATGTTGAAGTCGAGCTTCCACCACTCACAGCCTGGCGAGACTTGCATGTCAGCATCTTCAGCCAGCGTAGGGTCTAGGTCTCGCTGGAATCCCGTATCGGTCGGGTAAGAGTAGCGCCTCGGTTGCTCCCCACAATTGCTTCTTAGCCAATGCGTGTCGCTCAACCAAGCCAGCAGCTCGTACAGCGCAATCCACTGGTACTTCTTACCGACGCGTTCGATCCTCGCCCTATGGCGGCTGTAGTGAGATGGCGTTCGGTCATCGCCAAATCGCGCCTTAGTCCAGCCTAGGCTGTAGGCTCTCGCAGTCACCCATCGTTGTGCCCATTCTGGATCGAAGGTGGCAGGTTCACGTTCGCCATCACTGCTGAAGAGGACGCCAAAGGCATCGCTCGCATATCGACCTCGCTCCTCATCCTTAAGCAGAGACAGAAACGCGTCTTGACGTCTAGATGCTGTTTGCGCTGCGACCTTTGACCGGCTTTTTGTGATCTTGAAACTGCCTCTGACGCTACTTAATCTGACGCTCCAGACCTCCTTGCTGGCTTTCTCAAGAATCTCGAAGGCCGTCTTACGCTCGGGACTAGTATTGACCACCTCCGCAACGAACAGATCGAAGCGATTCCGCTTCGACAATGGAGGTGGCGCATTAAGTTTTGTCGCCGAAAAATCACCAACAGCAGACGCGATTTCGTAGCGACCAAAGTCTCCGTTCGCTCCGCAGCTCCTAAGAATGCTGTGATCGCCGAGCTTCTCCTTCCGCTCCTCAAGAGCGGCCTGGCTAGGCGCGCGAAGCGCCTTGGCGGGGAATGGAGGGCGAGCTTTCGCCATCTCCACTCTATCGGGCAGTCGGCCGCGAGCCTGCGCCACTTCAAGAACCCCCAGTGCGTAGTCGCGCGCAAGCAGGTGCTGCGGGGGCGCGTTCTTGCTGAAGATCAGGTCGAACGTCGTCGCCGCCATCGTCTCGAGAGCGGGGTCATCTCCGAGCTGGCTGGCCGCCCCGTATGACGCCGCCAGCAGACGCTCCAGCACGTACAGATCATCCACGTCGACCATCAGCGTGACCAAGTCATGATGTATGGCGGGTACTCTCCGGAGGAGACGGCAAAGACCTCTCGTCGCAGTATCCCTTATGTAGCGGCTGGTACATGAGCAAAGCCAGGTCAGCGTGATTGCAACCAATTGAAGCATCTCTGGTTCTGCATGATCCAGCTTTCCGCCGATAGCCCACTTCAGAAGACGATGGACCGGATGCTCATCATCTTCTGTCGCGAAGGCGATCACCCGCGACCATTCCACGTCGCGTCTATTGAGGCCCCAACGCCAGAGGTTTCGGTGCAGCAGGTTCGCGTTCCACGGATGCCCGGGAACAGCGGCGACTTCCAGCAGGAGGCCGATGGACTCTGCCTCCGATTGGTCAATCGAGTTGAGTAGCTCAAGCGAACGGCTTGTAAATGTCGGGTGTCCAGCTTGCGACTCGATGGCTCGCCATCGGACGCTTTGTTTGAAACTTTCCTGGATACCCCACTCGTGCCACCAACGAGCCCTCCCACCCGGCAGCGCGTCCACTAGCTCCATGTCGAAGGTCTCGGGGATCTGGATCGATAGGGCTTCGAAGAGCCCCGTCCATCCATACCGTTGAGAGCTGGACGTAAGCCATTCGAGTGGGCCGCCCGCGGTGAACACGCTCGCGACATCTATCGCGCCAGAAAGGGACGCCTGAACAAAAAGGTGGTCCTGGAAACGCTGAAACGCGATTCTCGCCACATCCTCCGGAGCTACAAAGAGACCATCCCCATGGGC
>NZ_JBFULB010000374.1:0-3525 GCF_056400545.1 Stenotrophomonas sp. P5_A8
GATCAACGCTGATGGCCGGATCTACGCCGCCGGCATGGGCCTCGGCGTCGAGCAGTTGCCCGACGGCAGCTATCAGTCGCAGTTCCTTGTGCAGGCTGATCGCTTCGCGCTACTGAACGTCTCCAACGGCGTTACCTCTACCCCGTTCGTCATCCAGGGTGGTCAGACGTTCATCAACCAGGCTTTCATCGGTGACGCGTGGATCACCAATGCCAAGATCGCCAACGGCGCGATCGACAACGCGAAGATCGGCAACTTCATCCAGTCTGACAACTACGTGCCTGGGCAAACCGGCTGGCGTATCGACAAGTCGGGGGCCATGGAGATCAACGGCATGACGCCAGATGGCTACCGGGTACGCATGGTCAACACCGGCTTGTACCTCTACTACCCGAACGGCAATCTCGCCATCGAGCTTGGAGCATTGGCATGACACAAGTGGGGCTTCGCGTGCGCAGCCCTTCGGGCTACGTGGAGACGACAGTAACCACCAAGCTGACCAAGACGATTGGCCGGTACGCGATACCGCTGTTCGACGCGGTCAGCAGTGGAAGCGGATCCGGGCGGCGCTACACCGCGCCGGCCGCAGCAAACGGGGGGCTGACCATCGATGCGTTCCAGGGTGGTCAGCCCTTCTTCTATTTCCTGGCGAACGGGCAGAAAAGCATGTGGGGCCTGCTGCTGCCTTCAGTAACCGTCACGTCCAATTCAATCTCCTGGAATTGGTCAGATGCCGCGGTGAACCAACACGTTCGGGCTGAACTGTTCGATGCATCCACCGCCGGCCGCGACTGCGTGGGCGGCGTCATCTTGGTCTATGGGGTCTACAGCTGATGGCCGCTGGTTTGAGAATTCGGAACCAGGACACGGGCCTGGTGCAGATCGGAACCGGGTATCGAAACCTGGAGCTGATCCAGTCGGGGGTAATGAACACGTCCGCCTTCATCGGCGGGGGCGACATTCGCTACTCGAGGACGCCGTCGGGATTCCTGATGAGCACCTTGGGTAACGACTATCTGCACGTGGTCCGGTTCGTCAGCGACACAATCGGTGCCGCGTCCGGGTACGGTATCTCGCAGGAAAACAACAGCTTCAAGGTCTGCGTTTTCTCGAACAGCCCGACCAAGAGCTTGGAGTACTACACGTTCGGGTACTCGGGAAACCAGCCCTCTGGCCCGGTCGGCCTGCGCATGCGCAATCCAGACGGTACGGTGTTCTACGATTCCCGCCGGAAGCCGTTGCGGGTGCTGGCGTCCGTGCCGTTGCCCAATACCACCGGGCCGCTGGTGCACCTCGGCCAGTTCTTCCCAGGGACGAAGATTGGCCTGGCGCTGGCAAATCCCCGGTACTACTACCGATCGCCATATCCGGAAATTTGCTCCATGGCGACCGACTTCCTGCACATGGACTCAGCCAACAATGTGCGCCTGTCCGTAGGGCAGGTATGGAATCAGAACCGTTCCACGGCCTTCACCGTGGGCGACACGGTGATGGCAAACCAGGACGCTGTGATGCTGGTGATCGACCTGACCGAAATGCCCCTGAATTTCACGGCGTGATCAGGCCACGGCCTCAAGCAAGGCCTCGCTGTTGTTGCGGGGCGTGTTCACCGCGCGGTTGACCCGGTAGGCCTCCATCGCAGGCGGCTCGCTGGCGAGCAGCATTGCCATAGCGTCATCCGGCGAGGCGGTCATCCATTCCTCGGCCTGGCCGGGGTCCAGCCACACCGGCATGCGGTCGTGGATGTCAGCGGAGACGCCGCTKCTGTCGCCGGTGATCACGGTAAAGGTGCCGAGGTTGTCGGGGTCGAGGAGGGGGCTGGTGTCTTCCCACAGTCCGGCGGCCCACAACGGGGTCGCCGCGTGAATGAACCATGGATCTTTCTTCCCGTCCTCGGCGTTAACCGACCACTCGTAGTAGCCGGCCATGGGGATTAGGCACCGGTGCTTCTTGAAGGCGGAGCGGAACGCCGGCTTGGTGGCCACAGTCTCGATGCGCGCATTGATGGTCGACCCCTGTAGCTTCTTGGCCTTGGCCCAGAAGGGCAGCAGGCCCCAGGCCAGGCGCTGCAGCTGCAGGCCATCGCCGCGGTCCAGCATCACCGCGGCGCGCTGTGTTGGCGCCAGGTTGTAGCTGGCCGGCATGGATAGCAGCTCGCCCACCAGCTGGGGGAAGCCCAGGCTGGCGGCATCGCGGATCGGGGTCTGGACGAATCGGCCGCACATGGCCGAACCATACTCCCTGCGGCTGTCCCTGACCTTCGCGTGGCGTGCACCCCGACGGGCCGCGCCCGAGACCGCTTACTGGCCGGCGCTGGATTCCCCGGTGGCGCCCCCTGGCGCGAACGCGCAACCTATCCATGTCGGACCCGGGGCCATTGGCTGCTCAACCCGGGGGCGCCTGAGCCGCGCCGCGCCGACACCTTCGCGGCCCGATTACATCCAGTCGCGGAATCTGAGATCCCGGTCCGTATCCTGCGCGCCATGCTCCCGCCCTGCGACTACACCGAATTCATGATTGCGCCCCGCCCGCAAGGCTGGGTGCAGCACGGTGAACACTGGGGGCTTTGGTGGGGCAACCGGCAGATCGCCAGCGTGCAGCCATGCTCCGATGGCATCCGCGTGACCTTGGCCTGCAGGAAACTCTGGCAGGACAAGCAGGTCCGGGCGGCCAGCATCGACCAGGGCAAGCGTTTCGCCGAGCGGTGGTGTGCGGCTAGGGTGCTGGAGGGGGTGCCGCTGCGGGAGGCTGTGGCACGCCTGGTCGGCCATCCGCCAACGGCAGCGGCCAAACCCAAACGGAAGCGGGCCGAGACCTCGCAGGAGCGGCGATTGAGGGAAGCGTTGAAAGCCCTGCCTTTGGGTGACCCCAAACTGACCCCACACGTCCGCTAAGCCACTGATTCCACAAGATCGCTGCTGATCGCGAGTGATCGGCTTAGTCGTTGTTTCTGTTGATCTTCCGCGACCTTGACATGGTAGAAGTCACTACGGACGCGGCCTATCTATCTCTGGGCAGACCGGGAACTTACGCTTCTGGGCAAACTGTAAGCCTTCGCCCTTTAGCCGGTAGCGCGGTTCGCTGATGCTGGATAGTTGGTCCGTCGCCCATTCTCTTTCCACAAGCCCTTCCAAAGCTTGCCGGATGTCACCTTTTGGCGGCGTAACCATCGCCAGCTTTTGGCTGATTTGGGAGGCTGAAATCCAGGTGTCGTCGAAATAGCGCAATACACGAACGCACTCCACCTGCAGTTCGCTTGGTCTGAACGGGAGCGGGATACTGAGGATGGTCTTCTCCTTCCGCTTTTTCGGTAAGGCGGCTGACTTCCCCGGACGCGCGGTCGCAATCGCTACCCACATCTTGTGCCCCCCGATGCCAAGCAAAACTCCCACGACGAGCACCTGCAGGAATTCCCACGGGTGAAGCGTGATGAGTGGCCAAATCTTCTCAAGCTTGTCCAGGTCGATCATGTTTGGGTCTGGCCGCTGCCTGCTTAGATCGGATTCTGGCATAACGCCTCGGAGT
>NZ_JBFULB010000375.1:0-3524 GCF_056400545.1 Stenotrophomonas sp. P5_A8
GAAGAAGAAGCTGGCCGAGCAGGAACAGAAGGCCAATGACGCCAAGGCCGAAGCCGAGAAGGACAAGAAGCTGGCCGAGATCCGCCGCAAGCGCGCCCAGGCTGAAAACGAAGCCAAGCTGGCCGAGCAGAAGCTGCGCCAGGTGACCGCCGCGCGTGCCGCCAGCGGTACGGCCGCCACTACCGGCGCCACCGGCACCGCCAAGCCGGCCTCCGGTGCCGGCGGCACCAGTGACGATCTGTCGGCCAAGTACGCCGCGGCGATCCAGCAGAAGGTGAAGGGGCAGTGGACCCGTCCCGATTCGGTCCCGCTGGGCCAGAAGTGCCAGGTCTCGATCACCCAGATTCCGGGCGGGCAGGTCATCCAGGCCAAGGTCGTGGGCAACTGCGCGTTCGACGAGGCCGGCAAGCGCTCGATCGAAGCGGCCGTGCTCAACGCCCAGCCGCTGCCGTACCGCGGGTTCGAGACCGTCTTCCAGCGCACGATCAACTTCAACTTCACCGCCCAGGACTGATCGTCCGTGCGGTGGAGTGGGCGGTTTTCCGTCCCGCTCGTTAACGGGCTGTGAGTTTTGCCGGGCGGTGACTCCGCTTTCACGTACCCTTGGTTCATGATTGCGAAACGGTTCACCGCCGCCCTGTTATCCCTCGTTCCGGTTTCCCTCTCTTGAGTGCTCCATGAAGAAGATGCCTCGTTGGCTTGCCGTTGTTGCGGCCCTGTTGTTGCCCTTTGCTGCCCTGGCGCAGCAGAAGGGGCTGGATATCGACATCATCGGCGGCAACGCCTCCGCTACCCCCATTACCGTCGTGCCCATGCCGTACCAGGGCTCGGCCGGTGCACCACAGACCGACGTGGCGTCCGTGGTCCGGGCCGACCTGGAGCGTTCGGGCCAGTTCCGCACCCTGCCCGAAGCGCAGATCGTGGAAAAGCCCAGCCGTGGCAGCGAGATCCAGTTCGCCACCTGGCGCGCGCTGAAGCAGAACTACATCGTGGTCGGCCGCGTCATGGACGCCGGTGCCGGCGCCTACCGGGTCGAGTACGAGCTGTACGACGTGCCCAAGGGTGAGCGCCTGCTCGGCCTGGCGATGACCGCCCGCGGCAACGCGATGCGCGATGTCGCCCACCAGATGGCCGACGCCATCTACGAGAAGATCACCGGGGTGCGTGGCGCCTTCTGGACCCGCATCGCCTATGTCACCGCCAGCGGCAAGGGCGATGCCATGCGCTATGCGCTGATGGTGGCCGATTCGGACGGCTTCAACCCGCAGACCATCGTGCGCTCGGCCGAACCGCTGCTGTCCCCGTCGTGGAGCCCGGATGGCAACCGCCTGGCCTACGTCAGCTTCGAGCGTGGCAATTCGGCGATCTACATCCAGAACATCTCCACCGGCGCCCGTGAACTGGTCACCAGCTTCCGTGGCATCAACAGCGCGCCGTCGTTCTCCCCGGACGGGCGTCGTCTGGCCCTGTCGCTGTCGCGCAGCGGCAACCCGGAAATCTACGTGATGGACCTGGGCAGCAAGCAGCTGACCCAGCTGACCAACCATTTCGCCATCGACACCGAGCCGACCTGGAGTGCCGACGGTTCCAACGTCTACTTCACCTCCGACCGCGGCGGCCGCCCGCAGATCTACCAGGTGTCCTCCAGCGGTGGCAGCGCCTCGCGCGTGACCTTCCAGGGCAACTACAACGCCACCCCGAGCCTGTCCTTCGACGGTAAGAAGCTGGTGGTGGCCCAGGGCAGCGGCAACACCTACAAGATCGCGATGATGGACAGCAGCCTGGGCTCCCCGCGCTGGAGCACGCTGTCCCCGGGTTCGCTGGACGAATCGCCTAGCTTTGCGCCCAATGCAAGCATGGTGTTGTACGCCGCCCGTGAGGGTGGTCGTGGAGTGTTGTATGCCGTCTCGGCCGATGCGCGCGTGCGCCAGCGGCTGGTGCTGGCAGACGGTGATGTTCGTGAGCCTTCTTGGTCGCCTTACCGTACAAAGCGCTAACAGAGTGTTAAGATTTCCACCGTATTCATCCCTCATCCGGCTTTAGGAGCCTCAAAGGTATCGCCATGAACAAGTCCACCCGAGTTCTGCTTGTCTCCCTGTTGTCCGTGGCCGCCCTGGCCGGTTGCTCGAAGAAGGTGAAGGAACAGCCGGCAGCCCCGGTTGACACCGGCTCCTCGACCTCCACCCCGACCGGTCCGTCGACCTCCGGCCTGTACGGCCCGGGCGACCTGGATACCGATTCCTGCCTGCGCCAGCGCGTGGTGTACTTCGACCTGGACAAGGAAGAAGTGAAGCCGGAATTCCAGGCCATCATGGCCTGCCACGCCAAGTACCTGCGTGACCGTCCGTCCTCGCGCATCACCCTACAGGGCCACACCGACGAGCGCGGTTCGCGCGCGTACAACCAGGCCCTGGGCGAGCGTCGTGGCAATGGCGTCAACTCCGCCCTGCAGGCCAACGGTGGCTCGGCTTCGCAGCTGACCGTCGTGTCCTACGGCGAAGAGCGTCCGGTCTGCACCGAGTCGGGCGAGTCCTGCTGGTCGCAGAACCGTCGCGTCGAGATCGTGTACACGGCTCAGTAATAGATGCGCTTTCGATTTCTATCGATGATCGTTGCGGCAGCCCTCGTGGCTGCCGCTCCGGCCAATGCGCAGCGCCAGAGCCTGGCCGACCGGGTCGGTTCGCTTGAGCAGCAGGTGCAGAACAACCAGTCCAACATGGACATGCTCAACCAGCTCAACCAGCTCCGCACGCAGATGCAGGCGCTGCAGTCGCAGGTAGAGCAGTTGCAACATGACAACGAGCAGCTCAAGCAGTCTGCCAAGGACCAGTACCTGGACCTGGACAGCCGCCTGAACCGTCTCGAAGGCGGCGCCCCCGTGCTGCCCGCCGCACCCGCTGCCGCCGCGCCCAAGCCCGTCGCAGCACCCCCGATACCGGCAACGGCCGCTTCCGAGCGGCCGCCTTCCGTGCATGGGGACGCTGGCAGTCTGTCGGCCAGTGGCGATGAGCGCACTGCGTACAACGTCGCGTTCAATTCGCTCAAGGCCGGCAAGTACGATGATTCGGCGCAGCTGTTCCTGAGCTTCCTCGAGCTGTACCCCAACGGCGTCTACACCCCCAATGCCCTGTATTGGCTGGGTGAGAGTTACTACGCCACCCGAAATTTCCCGCTGGCTGAGGCGCAGTTCCGCGACCTCATCTCGCGCTACCCGACCCACGACAAGGCGTCCGGTGGCCTGCTCAAGATCGGCCTGTCGCAGTATGGCGAAGGCAAGGTCGACCAGGCCCAGGCAACCCTGGAACAGGTGGTATCCACCTATCCCGGCTCCGACGCCGCGCGCACCGCGCAGGACCGTCTCCAGTCGATCCGGCTGGGTCAGCAGATCCGCTGAACCGCGCCGGGTCGCTCCACGCGCCCGGGCCGGTATAATCGCCGGTTGCATCTCCCCGATATCGGGGCTCCCGTAGAGCCGAGCCATGCTCGGCTATAGCCGTTTCCGCAGCCGTACCCAAGAATCACCG
>NZ_JBFULB010000376.1:0-3496 GCF_056400545.1 Stenotrophomonas sp. P5_A8
GCGCTCGGCTTCGGCACGCGCGGCGGCGGCGCGCAGGTTGGCCAGCAGCGATTCCAGCGCCTTGGCGTCCTGGCCCAGCGCCTTCTCGCGTTCGCTGCGGTCCTTGTAACGTTCGTCCAGGCTGGCCACCGTGGCCGCGCGCGTGCGCCGGTCATCGGCCAGGGTCACCACCTGCTGCTTCTGCTGCTGGCGGGTGCCTTCCAGCGCCTGGCGACGCTCGACGATCTGCGCCTCGACGGCCTGCAGCTCGGCCAGGTCATGGGTGATCAGCTGGATGCGGCGCGCGCGCTCGCGCTGCAGGTAGCGGTGGTAGGCCAGGCTGCGGTTGGCGTCGGCCACGCGGTCCTGCGACAGCAGCAGCTTCAACGGGGCGTTGTTGCCGATGCGGTAGGCCGAGCGCAGCAGCGAGGCCAGTTCCTCGCGCTGCTTCTGCATCCCCGCCTGCAGGTCGCTGCGCTTGCGCTGCAGTTCCTCCATGGCGCGGGTTTCGCGCTGCAGCGCGGTTTCGGTCTGGGCCAGCACGCGCCCGGTACGGGCAACCTTCTCGTCGGCCTCGCGCAGCTGTCGCGATGCCTGGCCGCGCTGCCCCTCCAGCGCACGCCGTTCCTGCGCCACGCCCTTCAGCTCGCTGCGCAGCTTCTGCAGCTTGCGCTCGGCTTCCTTGGAGGTCTGCGCCGCCACTGGGCCCAGCGCCAGCATCGCCAGCGCCAGCAACAGGCCACGCGCCAGCCCACGCAAGGCGGTCGCGCCCCGGTGTGCAGGCAACGGATTGTTATTCCAGCGTGAGGAAGAAGCGTTGTGGCGCAAGGGCTTTCCAGTGACTTCAGGCAGATGCGGATTGTAGCGATGCATGGTGACATCCCCATAGGCGGCCTGCCAGCCGCACCCCGGACACGAGGTCATCATGAAACATATTCCGCTCTCGCTGCTGTTGGCCCTGGCGCTGTCCTGCGCGCCCGCCTTCGCCAGCGACGACATCAGCAAGGTCAACGGCAGCATCCGCGCAAGCAGTGGCCAATCCTACGGCGATCTGGAAACGGTCAACGGCGGCATCACCGTCGAAGAAGGCGTGGTGACCCGCGAGATCCAGACCGTCAACGGCAGTATCCAGGTCAACGACCGCGCCCAGACCACCGGCGTTTCCACGGTGAACGGCAACGTCAGGATCGGCCGCGATGTGGTCGCCGCGGGCAACGTTGAGACCGTCAACGGCAGCATTTTCATCGATCGCGGCAGCCAGATCGACGGCAACATGGAAACCGTCAATGGCGGCATCGGGCTGGTCGAGACGCGCCTGCGCGGCAACATCGAAACCGTCAACGGTGACATCACCGTCGGCGTCGGCTCGCAGGTGCAGGGCGGGATCCGGGTCAAGAAGCCCAACTTCAACCTGTCCCTCACCAGCGGGCGCAAGCCGCGCGTGATCATCGGCCCGAAGGCCAGCGTCGACGGCAGCCTGCAGTTCGAGCGCGAGGTCACCCTGTATGTGCATCGCAGCGCGCACGTCGGCGCGATCAGCGGTGCGCAGGCCATCCCGTTCGATACCGACGCCGCGCCGCAGGATTGATACCCTCTCCCGGTGCGTTGAATGCACCGGCCCACTGGATCCAGGAATCGATGATGCCCCGCAAACTTCTGTTGTGCCTTGCCGCCACCGCCGCGCTGACCGCGTGCAAAGGCGAAGCCACCGCCCCGGCCGACTCCGCGGCCAATGCGGCCACGCAGTCGCCTGCCGCCGTCGGCCATGCGTTCTCCCCGGAGATCAACGCCGCCGACTTCGGCGAACTGGTCAAGACCCTGGCCTCGGACGACTTCGAAGGTCGTGCACCGGGCAGCAAGGGCGAAGCGTTGACCGTCAACTACATCCGCGACCAGATGCAGCGCATCGGCCTGCAGCCGGGCAACGGTGACAGCTGGTTCCAGGACGTGGCGATGACCGAAACCACGGCTGACGAATCCACGGTGCTCAAGCTTGACCAGGCCGGCAAGACCCGCGACCTGACATTCGGCACCGACATGGTGATCGGCACCCGCAGTGGCCAGCCGGAGGTGAACGTCGACAGCAGCGAGCTGGTGTTCGTCGGCTACGGCGTGGATGCGCCGGAGCAGAAGTGGAACGACTACGCCGGCCAGGACTGGAAGGGCAAGACGGTGGTGATGTTCGTCAACGACCCCGGCTTCCACGTCAACGACGCCAAGCTGTTCGACGGCAAGCGCATGACCTACTACGGGCGCTGGACCTACAAGTTCGAGGAAGCCGCCCGCAAGGGCGCCGCCGCGGCGCTGATCGTGCATGACACTGCCGGTGCGTCGTATGGCTGGGACGTGGTCAAGAACTCGTGGGCCGGCCCGCAGTACGACCTGCCGGCCAAGGATGATCCGGAGGCACGCATTCCGGCGCAGGGCTGGTTGAGTGCCGAGGCGGCGCGCCAGCTGTTCGCCGATGCCGGGCTGGATCTGGACAAGGCCTACAAGGACGCCAGCAAGCGCGGCTTCAAGCCGGTCTCGTTGAAAGCCAAGGTGTCCTTCGACCTGAAGAGCACCATCGCCGAAAAGACCTCGCGCAACGTGGTCGGCGTCCTGCCGGGCAGCAAGCGCGCCGACGAGGCCGTGCTGTACATGGCGCACTGGGACCACCTGGGCAAGCACGAGGGTGAGCAGGGCGACAACATCTACAACGGCGCGGTGGACAACGCGACCGGCGTAGCCGGAATCCTGGAAGTGGCCGATGCGATGGTGCACCAGCAGCCGCCGCCGGAGCGTTCGGTGGTGTTCCTGGCGGTGACCCTGGAAGAATCGGGCCTGCTCGGTTCCAAGTACTACGTCAGCCACCCGACCTTCCCGTTGGACAAGATTGCCGGGGTGATCAACATCGATGCGATGTCGGTGGCCGGCCGCGCCAAGGACCTGACCGTGACCGGTTTCGGCAGCTCGGAGCTGGAAGACATCCTCAAACCGCTGGCCG
The DNA here is from genome assembly GCF_056400545.1 of Stenotrophomonas sp. P5_A8. NCBI lineage: Bacteria > Pseudomonadati > Pseudomonadota > Gammaproteobacteria > Lysobacterales > Lysobacteraceae > Stenotrophomonas > Stenotrophomonas sp. P5_A8. Next base: position 2,966 of record NZ_JBFULB010000376.1, read on the forward strand.
CCAACCAGGGCCGTACCCTGCATGGTGAGACCTCGGTGCAGAGCGGCTTCTACTTCCGTTCGGACCACTTCAACTTCGCCAAGGCCGGCGTGCCGGCGTTGTATGCCGATGGCGGGGAAGACCTGCGCGACGGTGGCGTCGAGGCAGGCCGCAAGGCAGCCGAGGCGTATGGCCGCGACCGCTACCACGGCCCGAAGGATGAGTTCGACCCGGCCACCTGGAAGCTGGACGGCACGGTGGAAGACCTGCAGTTGCTGTACGGCGTGGGCAAGGAGCTGGCCGGTGGTGATCGTTGGCCGAACTGGTATGAGGGCAACCCGTTCAAGGCGGCACGCGACGCGATGATGAAGGGCAAGGGCGCTGCGCCGGAAGCGGCAGCACCGGCTCCCTGAGCGGCTTGCGGTTATCAGGTTGAACACGAAACGGCGCCCATAGGGCGCCGTTTTTGTTTGTCGGCCCGCGCACCAGATCGCATCGTGATGGACCGCCGGTGCGGTGCCCTCGGCCGACAATGGGATCGCATGGCAGGGA
>NZ_JBFULB010000377.1:0-6256 GCF_056400545.1 Stenotrophomonas sp. P5_A8
CGGTAGGCCCCTGGGCAAAATAAAGGAGGAGGCCGCCCCGCGGCCGGGGGACATTTGCGCCAGGGGCCTACCGGCCGCCACGGGCCCTCACGCTCGCGAAGGGCCCAAACGAAGAAAGCACTAAATCCATGCAGCGCCTGCACTACCGGCCAAAGCTGCACCCGTTCTCCCCGCAATGCGTGTGTCCAGGCAGTCCCCTTGTGAATCAAGGGAGACTGCCGACAGGCGCGGGAGAAGGGCAACGCGGAGCCCATGGAGCGTCAGTGCGTAGTAGCTGCTGCGTGCCAGGACGCGTTACTTCGCATATCGACCACCGCAATTGGTGTCCTTGCCCGGACCGGGTTCGAACGTGGCCAGCAGGGCGGCCGGCGGGGTGATGGTGGCCAGGGTGAGGGCGATGGCGCCGCGCAGGCCGAGCGCCTTGAAGTCGGGACGGAACGAGGGATCCTTGAAGCTCCCACCGATGCGCAGCGGCGAGCGCAGGGCGAGGATGCTGACGTCCTTCGGGCGAGGGCGTAGCAACAGGTCCAGCTGTTCCTGTTTGAGATCGACAGTCCCTTGACCGATGATCAGGGTGTCGGTGGTGTCGAAGGCCAGCGCGCGCGATGTCATCACACCGTTGTTGACGCCGAAGTCGCCGAAGGCGCAGCGCAACGGGATCTGCTTGTCGCCGGTGAACAGGAATTTCAGCGATTCGGCTACGTCCAGCCCGGCCAGCTCCATGATCAGGTTGCCGATGTGCCCCTTGCCGATGCCGAGCGCGACGTTGCCGTCGGAGCTGCCGAGCATGGCGGCGACGGAGTTCCCGGTGCCGGCCAGCATGACGTCGCCGCTGAGGCCGCCGGAGGCCTGCTCGGCCAGCTTCGAGTCGGGCATCAGCTTGCCCAGCTGCACCTTGCGGATGCTGGCCTGCAGCTGGGTCGAAATCGTTGGTTTGCGGGCATCCATGCGGATGGTGCTGCGGATGTCACCGCCAGCCACGCCGAAGTTCAGCGGCTCCAGACGCAGCAGACCATCGTTGAGCTTGAGGTGGGCATCCATGTCATCCAGCGGCAGGACGGGCGAGTTGATCCGTTGCGCCTTCCAGCGCACATCGGCATCCATGGCACGCAGCTTGGTCAGGTTGTAGGGCGTGTCGGGCAGGATCTTCGCGCGCGCGGCGAGGGCGGCAGCCTTGGCCTTCTGCTCGGCATTGGCGGTTTCGCCGGCGCCGGTCTTCGGCGGTGCGCCGATGAAGCCAGCCAGGTCATCAAAGTCCAGGCGCTTGGACACCAGGTCGGCTTTCAGGAACGGGCGGTCGCCGCCCACATCGATCTGCGCGGTGCCACCCAGGTCGCTATCGCCGGCGGTGCCGGTGAAGTTCTCATAGCGCCAGATGTCGTTGTCGCGCTTGAGGCGGCCTTTCAGCCGGTACGGCGGGGTGGAGGGCATGGCCACGCCGATCAGCGGAAACAGGTCTTCCATGTCCTGGCCGCTGAGCATCAGCTCCAGGTTGAAGACGCGCAGTGCGAACGGATTGGTCAGCGTGCCGCTGGCGATGGCATGGGTGCCGCCGGCACGGCCGTCGAGATGGATGCGGAAGGGGTGATCGCTGTTGGTGAGTTCCAGCGGCGATTCGGTATTGCCATCGAGCGAGAAGGGGTTGCCCCTCCATCGGCCCTTGCCCTTGACCAGCAGCGGCGGGGCGCTGTCCTCGGTGCGCGGCTTGCCGCTGGTGAGGGCGACCAGGACGTCGGTGCGACCGGCGGCATCCAGAAACTGCAGGCGGCCGTYATCGATCAGCAGGCGCAGCAGCTGCGGTGGGTTGCCGGTGGAGGGGCCAAGGAAATCCCAGTTGCCCGGGGTGTCCTTGCCGGGGCCGGTTTCCAACAGCAGGTCAGGGCGGGTGAGGCGCACTTCGGGGATCTGGACCTGGCCTCGCAGCAGGGGCCAGACGCGAAGGGCGATTTCGGCGCGGTCGGCGCTGGCCATCTGCGGGGTTTTGGCCCAGTCGGCGTTGGCGAACGTGAGGCGGTCGGCGCGGATCGTGGTGGTGCGGCCAAGGTCGACGTCGAGATCGCCGTTGATATGGAACTCGCGCCCGGTTTTGGCCTGGACGGCGCGTTCGACGGGTCCTTTGAACCAGTTCCAGTCCCATAGCGCGATGAGCAGGAGGATGGCGGCGAAGAGGAAGACCAGGATGGCGAGCCACCGCTGTCCTCGTTTGCCGGGACGACGCCAGCGCCAACGGCGCGACACGGGAGATGGGACAGGGGAGTCGACAGTGTTCACATGCTCCATCCTTCCCTGTTCATCGTGCAGGGGGTGCGAAGCATTGGTAAGGATGGTGTCAGGGTGCGGTTTTTTTTGGGAGCTTTGGAGCAACAGCAAGAGCAACAGCCACAGCAACTGCAACTGCAACTTCAACGGCCTTTGGCTGAGGTTTTGCTGGTTGGCGCGGCGCGGGTGGGTTTACGGGACACGCTGCAAGTCCCGCTCCGCGGCCCGGCCCAGCCGCTGGCGGCTGTGCGTTCAGTCGCATGCGAGGCCGTGCCTCGCAAGCAATGCGCCTTCACCCATGTARGCTCGTGAGCGCCATCCATGGCGCCCAACGGTCCCGCAATCCMACCCAGCCCCACCCCCGACAGTGGATCGGTAGCCATAKGCAAGCGAAGCAAGCGCCACAAGCAGGCCAAGCACAGGCAATTGATACGAGGTAGGGTCGGTTCCCAAACGACTGCCGATATCGTTGGCCAGCGCGGCGAACGCATGCTGCCTACCGAAGAAGGCTCGGCAAGCCATTACAACTCCAGCGGAGCAAGGTGCTGTCGCCGTAGATTTTCTGCGAGCACCAGCGATGTGTCAGGGGCTGGTGGGAGTGGGGTGGCGGGACCGTTGGGCGCCATGGATGGCGCCCACGAGCCTCCAGAAAAGGCGGCGCCCGAGGGCGCCGCCTTACTTCCATTCAACGGCTTGGAGAGAGTAAGCCGTAGATCAGAAACGCTGCTGGTACTTCATGTACATGTAACGGCCGATGTCGAAGCCACCGTAGTAGGTGAAGCTGCTGTTGGGCTGGCTGTACATGATCGGACCCTGGTGGTCGAACACGTTGTTGATACCCATCGACACCGTGCCGTTCCACGGCAGGATGTAGCGCATCTGGATGTCGTGGAAGGTGTTCGAACCCACCTTGTTGATGCCCTGGTTGCCCGTGTACGGCGAGCTGAAGCCCGGGTTGCTGCACTCGGTGGCATAAGCGCAGTTTTCCTGCATGCTCGAGTAGTAGCGTGCCGTCCAGCCCAGGCCGACGTTACCGTACTGCCAATCCAGGTTCAGGTTGGAACGCACGCGGAAGTTGCCTTCCCAGCCGGCGTACTGGCGCACCGGCGTGGTGTCGGCGTTGTCGTTCTTGCGTTCCAGGTAATCCACGTAGGTGGTGTTCCAGGACACGGAGAACTTGCCGATCGCCAGTTCCGGCAGACGGTAACGCACGGCGATGTCGTAGCCTGCGGTTTCCTGGTAGCCGGCGTTGAGCAGCGTGCGGTCCAGCGCGCTGACCTGGCCAATCGTCTTGCCCGACTTGGAACGGGTGAAGCGGTTGCACGCCGCATCCACGCCCTGCACGTAGCACTGGTTGAGCATGTCCGTGGCCGACTCACCGACGATCACGTCGTTGATGCGGATCTTCCACCAGTCCAGGCTCAGGTCCAGGCCCGAGACGAACTCCGGGCTGTACACCAGGCCCACGGTCCAGGTCTTGGCGGTTTCCGGCTTCAGCGCCTCGTTGGAGCCGGAGGTGAAGTCGGTGCCACCCTGCTGGCCCGGCACGGTTGCCGGATTGCCATCGGCGGCCAGCTGGCGGAAGTTGGCCGGCACGCCGCCGGCGCGGCAGCGTGCCTGCACCTGCGCGTTGTTGGCCGCGGCACCGAAGGTGGTGTCGCACGGATCGGTGTACGAATCACGCGTGGTGACCGTGCCGCCGTACAGGTTTTCCACCGTCGGGGCGCGGAAGCCGGTGCCGTAGGTGGCGCGCACCAGCAGGCTGTCGATCGGCTTCCACTTCAGGCCGAACTTGGTGTTGGTGGTCGAACCGAAGTTGTTGTAGTCCGAGTAACGACCGGCCACGTCCAGCGACAGCTCGCGGGCGAAGGCCATGTCGGCCAGCAGCGGCACCTGCAGTTCCAGGTAGGCTTCGTTGAGCGCGTAATCGCCACGGGTCGGCTGGCCGCTGGTGCCGGCGATCTGGCCGTTGCGCACCATCAGGTCCGGGTCGTAGCTGGCTTCTTCGCTGCGATGTTCGACGCCCATCGCACCCATGATGTCAMCGGCCGACAGGCTGAACAGTGAGCCGGAGATGTTCGCGCTGGCCACCTTGGTGGTGCTCTGCATCTTGTCGGTGAAACGGGTGAACAGGTAGTCCTGCACGTCCTGGTTGCCCAGCGCGCCCGGGCCGGTGTAGCCCATCGGAGCCAGCGGATTCCACGGCGTGCAGCCGGCGATCACGTTGCCGACGCTGCCGCAACGCGCAACGCCCTGGCCGTCGATGAACGACGGGCCGACGGACTGGTTGACGTTCGGCTGGTACATGCTGCCCGTACCGATGCGCTCGCCTTCGTTGCGGTTGTACATGTAGCTGAGGTTCCAGTCCCAGTACCGCGAACCAGTTTCGAAGCTGCCTTCCAGACCGACGCTGGCGCGCTTGGTGGTCAGGTTGTTCTCGGTGCCGCGCGGCAGTTCTTCGGTGCGGTGCGCGAAGGCAACGTCACGGCCGAACGGGTTGAACGCGCTGTCCTTGGACAGCAGCGCGCGCGCGCCGGTGCTCTGGTACGGGTAGCCGGCCAGCTGCTTGGTCGACTCGCGCTCGGTGTACAGCGCGTCGGCCACCAGGCGCAGGTTGTCGTTGATCGAGAAGCCACCGTTGGCAAACACCGACTTGCGCTGCAGACCGGTGAGCAGGCTCATGTTGGTCTTGGTGTTGGCATCGTTGGCCTTGTCGGCCGGCTTGAAATTGCCCCGCACGGTCGGGTCGCCGCCCGGGCCCACGCTGAGGTTCCTGCCATCGACGGTGGCATAGCCCCACGGGGTGACGCCGCTGAGGCCGTCGGTCGGGTGGCGCGGGCCGTTCGGGTAGGCGGTGAACTCGCGTGCGCCGCCCAGGATCGGATCTTCGTCGGAGTACTCGCCGCCGACGGTGACCCAGCCACGGTCGAAGGTTTTGCCGAAGGTGGCGCTGTAGCTGGTCTTCTGACCGTCGCCTTCGCTGTACTGGCCGACGTACGCGTTGACTTCAGCGCCGTCGAAATTCTTGCGGGTGATGATGTTGACCACGCCGGCGATGGCGTCCGAGCCGTACAGTGCCGAGGCGCCGTCGGTCAGTACTTCCACGCGGTCCACGATGGAGGACGGGATCGAGGCCAGGTCGGAGTAACCGGCGGCGGACACGCCCATGCGGCGGCCGTCGATCAGCACCAGGCTGCGTTCCGGACCCAGGTTGCGCAGGCTGACGTACATGCCGCCGAAGTCGCGGCCGGACTCCAGCGAGTTGGCGCGGCTCATGCTCGGCGCGCCGGCAGCGGTAACATCCTGCAGGATGTCGGCGACGTTGATGTAGCCCTTCTTTTCGATCTCGGCGCGGTTCAGCGCGACGACCGGCTGGGCGCTCTCGACGCTGGCCTGGCGGATGCGCGAGCCGGTGATTTCAATGCGATCCAGATTGGTGGTGCCGTCATTGGCGGTCTGGGCGAAGGCAGGGGCACTGCAGCTGGCGACAAGCGCGATGGCGATCGCGTTGCGCAGCGGGTGGGTCTTCAAATACATCCGTGCGATTTCTCTTTCTCGTAAAAAACAAGCGCCCTTGCGGGCGGCGTGGGGACAACATCACGACGCGGGGGGCGGGAGTCTAATGACTTTTCAAATTTTTTACTTTCATCTGAAAGCATAAAAACCGCTAAAAATGAACGTTCGCTGACAAATTCGCGCGTTGGCGAACAATCTTTTTTCAATGCGCGACAGTACGTGCAGTGCGCATCGCGTCGGTGCAGGCAGAGGCACCGATAACGGCGATGGTCCGGTCAACTTGAGTGCACGCGGATGTGCATCGAAGGGAAGCGTTCAGTGTGTATCGACGGTTCGCGAGAGAATTTCCTTTACCTCCGCCTGACACCTATGAAGCGCGCTGTGAGCTTTTCCTGGTACGGCCGTCGGTGGGTCGGGCGCCGGGCCCCATGCCCTTTCCGGCGAATGTCCCCCGGCGTCGGCCTACGGCCGCCCCCTCCTC
>NZ_JBFULB010000378.1:0-3481 GCF_056400545.1 Stenotrophomonas sp. P5_A8
GCCTGGGGCCGTTCGCCGACCAGCCACTGTCGCGCTGGCAGGAAGCCTTCGTGCCGATGCGACTGGCCGACGCGCTGCGCCAGGCCCGCAACAGCGAAGGCCGTCCGCTGGTGCAGGCCGAGCAGGAACTGCTGCCGCACCGCATCGCGCCCGAACCCAAGGAATCCCCGCGCCACTGGTGGCCGTGGCTGCTGTGTGGACTGCTGGCCGCCGCGGGCGTAATCGCCCTGCGCACGCGTCGGCGCGTGCTGGGCGGTATCGCGCTGCCGCTGTGGCTGTTCTGCGGCATCGCCGGCGCGCTGCTGACTTACCTGTGGGGCTTCAGCGCGCATCAGGCGGCGTGGGCCAACCGCAACCTGCTGGTGCTCTCGCCGCTGTGCCTGCTGCTGGTTCCCGGCGCGGTCACCGTGCTGCGCGGGCGTGTGCCGCGAGCGTGGTTCCGCATCGTGCTGTGGGCGGTGGCGCTGTCGGCCGCGCTGGGCCTGGTCCTGCACTGGCTGAGCCTGCAGGCGCAGGTCAACCTGCAGTGGATCGTGTTGCTGCTGCCGGTGCACCTGGCGCTGGCGTGGGTGCTGGGGCGTCGTGACTTGCCCGTCACGGGCCGCTGACGCACGATGCCGCCCATGGAAAGTACCGCACCCGTCAATCCGCCCTGCGTCATCAACTGTGTCCATTACGATGATCAGGGCAAGCGCCACGACATCAGCTTGGACGCGATCAGCGATGTGATCGAAAGCGGCAACGGCTTCGTCTGGGTCGGTCTCTACGAGCCGGCTGACAGCGTGCTGCTGAAGCTGCAGGAAGAATTTTGCCTGCACTCGCTGGCCATCGAGGACGCACGCAACGCGCATCAGCGCCCCAAGGTGGAGTCGTACGGCAACTCGCTGTTCGTGGTGGTCACCACCGCGCAGATGGTGGACGAGCGCATCCAGTACGGTGAAACCCACGCCTTCCTCGGGCCGCGCTTCCTGGTCACCGTGCGCCACGGCGCGTCGCTGTCCTACGCCGCGCCGCGCGCGCGGGTGGAGCGCGAGCCCGAGCTGCTGCGCACCATGGGCCCGTCGTACTGCCTGTATGCGGTGCTGGATTTCGTGGTCGACAACTACCTGCCGATCACCCAGCGCTACCGCGACACGCTGGAGCTGCTGGAGAAGGACATCTTCTCCGACAGCTACAAGCGCCAGACCGTCGTGCGCCTGTACGAGTTGAAGCGCGAGCTCAACAAGATGCGCATGGCCGTGGCGCCGCTGCAGGACATGCTGGCGCAGATCAAACGCTACCAGGGCGAGCTGGTGCCCGATGAGGTGAAGCTGTACCTGCGCGACGTGCACGACCACGCGGTGCGGATCAGCGATGTGATCGATACCCTGCGCGAGATGCTGGGCACCGCGCTGAGCGTGAACCTGTCGCTGGTGACGCTGGCGCAGGGCGAGACGGTCAAGCGCCTCGGTGCCTGGGCCGCGCTGCTCGCCGCGCCGACCTTGATCACCAGCTGGTACGGCATGAACTTCACCCACATGCCCGAGCTGGACAAGCCGTGGGCGTACCCGGCGATGATCATCGGCGTCGGCGCGATCTGCGTGGGGCTGTACCGCCTGTTCAAGCGCGTCCGCTGGCTCTGAGGTCGGCCGGTGGTGCGACGCCAAGCGGCGATACGCAGGTAGTGCCGGCCGCTGGCCGGCTCCAGAAAAACCCGGATTCACGCCGGGTGTTTGGAGATTTCGAGCAGCCGACCAACGGCCGGCACTACCGGTTCCAGCGGCCCTGCCGGGCCGCTCCGATCAGGCGACGTAAACGGTCTTGATGTTCATGAACTCATGGATGCCATGGTCGGCCAGCTCGCGGCCGAAGCCGGAGCGCTTGGTGCCGCCGAACGGCAGGCGCGGGTCGCTCTTGACGATGGCGTTGACGAACGCCGCGCCGCATTCCAGGCGCTTGGCGATCGCTTCGCCGCGCTGCGCGTCGCCGCTCCAGACACTGCCGCCCAGGCCGAAGCTGGTGTCGTTGGCCACACGCAGCGCGTCTGCGTCATCGCGCACGCGCACGATGGCCGCCGCCGGGCCGAACAGTTCTTCGTCGTAGGCAGGCATGCCGGGGCCGACATTGTCCAGAATGGTGGCCGGGTAACCGGCATGGCTGCCGGCTACCGGCTCGCCGCCGAGCAGGACCTTGGCGCCCTTGGCCACGCTGGTCTGCACCTGCTTGTGCAGCTCATCGCGCAGGTCGGCACGGGCCATCGGCGCCAGCGTGGTCTTCTCGTCCTGCGGATCGCCGTACACGCGCGCGGCCGCGGCAGCGACGAACTTCTCCACGAACGCATCGGCGATCGCGTCGACCACGATGAACCGCTTGGCGGCAATGCAGGTCTGGCCGCTGTTGTCGAAGCGCGACTTCACCGCGGCGGCCACCGTCTTGTCGAGGTCGGCATCGTCAAGCACGACGAAGGCATCGCTGCCGCCCAGTTCCATGACGCACTTCTTGAGCTGGTCGCCAGCGGTGGCGGCGATCGAGCGTCCGGCACGTTCACTGCCCGTCAGCGTGACCGCCTTGACCCGCTTGTCGCGCAGGACGTCGGCGGCCTGGTCGTTGTCGATATGCAGCACGTCGAACACGCCCTCGGGCAGGCCGCCATCGCGGCAGACGGCGAGGATCAGGTCGGCGCACTGCGGGACGTTGCTGGCATGCTTGAGCAGCGCGACGTTGCCGGCCATGAACGCCGGCGCGAGGAAGCGGAACACCTGCCAGATGGGGAAGTTCCACGGCATGACCGCGAAGACGCAACCGATGGGCTCGTAGCGCACGTAGCTGCGCTGGGCTTCGGTGTCGATCAGCTGCGGCTTGAGGTAGTCGGCGGCGTGGTCGGCGTAGAACTCGCAAGCCTGGGCGCACTTTTCGATTTCAGCGAGCGCTTCGGCCTTGAGCTTGCCCATTTCGCTGGTCATCGCCTGCTGGACATCGTTCTTGCGCTGGCGCAGTTGCGCGGCAATGCCGCGCAGGATGGCGCCCCGTCCCTGCAGGGACTGCCCCGACCACAGCGGGAAGGCCTTGGCGGCGGCGGCCAGGCGCTGTTCGATCTGCGCGGCATCGAGCAGTTCGTGGCGGTAGGTGACCTGGCCGGTGGCGGGGTTGATGATTTCAACGGTCATCGCGGTGCTCCGAAAGACAGGCGGTGATTGTGCGCTGCGGCCTGTGAGCCGGATGTTGCCGGATGGGTCGGGAAGGCTGTTCTGGTTGCGACATGGGGTCGCAGATGTGGGTGGGCCGCAGAAAGCACCGTTTCATGGGCGGGTGGTTGGCACGGTGCGGGTGGGATGCCGAAAGCAGCGTTTCATTGGCGTGTGGTTGGCGCGGTGCGGGTGGGATGCCGAAAGCAGCGTTTCACTGGCATGTGGTTGGCACGGTGCGGGTGGGATGCCGAAAGCAGCGTTTCACTGGCGTGTGGTTGGCACGGTGCGGGTGGGATGCCGGGACACGCCGTGAA
>NZ_JBFULB010000379.1:0-3468 GCF_056400545.1 Stenotrophomonas sp. P5_A8
CATCTCAACCGTCGGCATCCCCTCTGACCCCTGCACGCCGTCTCGTGACTTAAGGGAGCCCTGCCCCATCCCCAAATCCGGAAGACGGCCATCGATAGCCAAACGCACCTRTCAAAGCGTGCCATCCGAACGTGGTGCCTCGGTCAACAACAGTCAACTTGATCAATACCAACCAAGGTAGAGCGTCGCCACTCCCCACGTATCGATCAAGCCGTGCGCCAACACGAGCGACCAGAGGTTGCGCCCAGATCGGAGGTAGGCAAACCCAAAGAGTGCACCGACCAGACCCGTCACGAGGATTCCCGACAGCCCTTGATTTGCATGCATGAGGCCGAAGACCAGTCCGCCCGTCAACGACGCGGGATAGATGCGACCAGGCACCCCACCGAATAGCGCGTGAAGCTGGTGCATGAGGAACGCGCGAAAGACGAGTTCCTCGCCGATTGCCGCACTAAGCCAAGCGCCAGCAACAAGCGTCAGTGCAGCAGGCAAATTGCCAAACAACGGTCCGTAGCCGCTGTAGTCGGCCTTTGTGTCCGTCAGATGATCCACGAGGGGTTGAATGAGCGGGTCGACAAGGCCCACGACAATCCCGACCACCAGGGCCGTCCACGCCAGCGTCTGGCCGAGTGATCGCCGTTGCAGCCCGCAATACGACGGTGAGCGCATCTCCATCCAAACGAACGTCATGCCCAGCAGACCGACGAAGGGCATGCGCCAAGGGAATGGGAGCCACGGAAAATATGCCAATGCAAGCACGCATGCCACCAGCAGCAGCCTGATGGGCATCGCTATCCGGACGTGCGGGCGTGAGGGCACTGTCGAGTCAGAGGTGTTCTGCATAGGGAATTCCTGGTGTCAAAGGTCAGCCATCACTTTGAGAGCGGTCTAAGTCCCTTGCAGCGACTGACGCCACAAGGCGTGGAAGTGGTGGACAGGACCCTGACCCTGGCCTACGTCGAGCTTCTCAGCTGCGCTTATCGCACCGCTTAGATAGGCCTTCGCCTCCCCTACTGCATCGGCTACGGGCATTTTGGGAATCAACGCGGCAAGTGCCGCCGATAGCGTGCAGCCGGTTCCATGCGTGTTGCGCGTGGCGATCCTCGGTGCGTTGAAGGTCCACCTCCCTCCATGTCCGGCCAGCAGGTCAGTGCTCTCAGCACCCTTCAGGTGTCCGCCCTTCAACAGCACCCACTCGCTCCCAAGATTCACCATTGCATCCAGGGTTTGATGCATCTGCTCAATGCTGGCGGCCTCCGGTACACCAAGCAAATCACTGGCCTCGGGCAAGTTGGGAGTGACGATCGTGCATAGCGGGAGCAGCTCATCTCTCAGCACCGCAACCGCGTCTTCCTCCAAGAGGCGGTCACCACTTTTGGCCACCATCACTGGATCCAGAACAATAGGGCACGTGGCACGCTCACGGAGCGTCTTGGCGATGGCTCGGGCAACGCCCGCGTTGGCAACCATGCCAATTTTGATTGCATCCACGCGCACGTCATCGAAGACAGCCTCAAGCTGTGCCTGCACGAAATCGGGGTYAAGCGCTACAAATCGCCGGACACCTTGGGTGTTTTGGGCGACAACGGCAGCAATGACAGTCATGCCATAGGCACCCAGCGCTGAGAACGCTTTAAGGTCTGCTTGAATGCCGGCGCCGCCGGTGGGGTCTGTTCCTGCAATGCTCAAAACGTTGGGGATCACGTGTTCCTCCAAAACCCGGTCAACCGCAGAGCCCGAGAGCTTGGCGCTCGGCCTGCGCAGGGTGAACTGCCGATTCGTTCACTTCGACGAGGGGAGCGAGTCACGTTCACTTTTCAGTGCCGCTCGCAGGAATCGGATGACAGCCGCACCACCCTCGCGATCCGCGCGCGCATAGCCCTTGGGAGTGCCGCCCACTTGGAGGTGAGGACCTAGGTCGTGTCGATACGTGGTTGGCTGCCAGAACAGGGAGATCAAGTGCCCGGCATCACTGAAATAGACGATCTCGTCCGGCTTATCACGATGATGATTCGCCAGATAGCCACTCGCCACCGCCGCCATCTCACCAGAGAGACCAAGCTGATCGTCTCCCGCTGCTACGAGCATGAGCGGGCCGTTGATCTTCTCGATCGGCAACATGGCAGATTTCAACGCTGACTGTGCCGTAGCGTCTTCCTCATCAAACCATCGCGAATCCTCCATATACGGCAGGAAGGGCAGATCTTTCCCCTTCAAGGTCAGACCGGGCTCATCGACCGCACGGAAATCGGCTGGTGCGATATCTCGCCGTATGCCTCGGAAGGGCGCTGGACTTCCCACTATCGAGACCACGGCGCGCAGGCGCTGGTCATGCGACGCGGCGGCCATCGCAATCGTCCCGCCCCAGGACCCTCCCAACACACCTATTCCAGACGCGTCGACGTAGCTTTGCTCTTGCAGCCAATCCACCGCCACCGAAACGGGATCAATCGGAACCCGCACGAGGTCCTTGGGCAAGCCAGGCATGCGGTAGTAAGCCACTGACATGGCCAGGAACCCATGAGAGGCAAGCCACGCGGCGTACATGTTTGCGCTCTCAATACCACCCTCGGAGCCACCGAGCGTAATGACGACGGGATGACGGCGACCGTCTGTCAGCACTCTCCTGGGTGCGTAGATGTTGGCGACCAAGCCAGGAGACTCGACAGTGAACGCCGAGACGTCTTCGCCGTCAATCCAGCGGCGGAGTTGGACGGTTTCCGCGACGTTCCCTTCAACAACCATTTCGAGCGTGAAAATCGCAGGCTCGAATCGCAAGTCTCCCTCCCTCCTTTTGATGGGGAAAGGCGAAGGCCTTCCTGGACCGTCCGGTTTCATCGACCAGAACAGTCCCGTCTGATCGACTCCCGTATAGCTGCCCGCCTCGGCGGCCGTCGTCGTGGGGTCAACCCTACCTTCCAGATCTGCTCGATAGACCGCGTTGGAGCGCCAGTTGGTGCCTTTGGAGTCCCGCATGGCCAGCCGAAGCTCAACGACATCCGTAGGCCGCATGCCTGAGATAGACACCCCCAGTGGCGCGTCAGCTCGACTGTCTGCCGAGACGATGCTCAGTGTCGCGGCATAACTATTGGCGCAAGCCAGAAGGAGCGATAGGAGGGCGAATCGACGCATTCAGGGGGCACTCTGAGGGTGACTTCAGAGCTTGCGAGCAGGACGCATACCTGAGACGGACTTTGGCGTGAGCCGTGCTCTACGTGGCACCAATCGTGCAGACATCTACGGCAATCGCGGCAAATTGGCTTCGAGTTGTGTTCGGAACTGTCGGCTGACCCGGAGGATCGTGCCGTCAATGAGTTCCAATAGAGCGTCCTGGTTTCGCGCGGAACGAAGTGCTGCGATGCGCCTTACATTCACCAATGAGGATCGGTGGATACGGAGAAATCCGCTCGGTTCCAACGCCTCCGCAAGACTTGCCATGCTATCGCGGCGCAGATACGTGTCCTTTCC
>NZ_JBFULB010000380.1:0-3450 GCF_056400545.1 Stenotrophomonas sp. P5_A8
GCCCACCGCGATCAGCGCCACCGCCACCGCCACCCCGTAGGCCACGCCCTTGCCGCCGGTGGCCACCAGCAGGCCGCCCAGCGCCGGGCCGGCCACCATGCCGGCCTGGAACACCACCGCGCCCAGGCCCGCGCCGCGCGCGTACTGCGGGCGTTCGAGTACCCGGGCGAACAGCGCGTTGTAGATCGGCGACAGGAACGCGCGGACCATGCCGGTCATCGCGATCGCCGCGTAGATCGGCCACACCCCGTGGAACGGCAACCAGCCCTGCGCGACCGCGGTAAGCACCACGGCGGTGAGTACCAGCCCGCTGGCCGCCACCATGCCCAGCCGGCGGCGCGGCAGGTGGTCCACCAGGTAGCCGGCGAACGGGGTCACGCAGAAGAACGGCAGCACCTCGGCCAGGCCGACCAGGCCCAGCGAGAACGGATTGCGGGTTACTTCGTAGATGTGCCAGCCGACCGTGACCGCCACGATCTGGTAGGACAGCATCGCGCAGATGCGATACGCCAGCAGCAATGCGAAGCCGGGCCGCGCCAGCAGCGTGAGCGCGCGCTCCGGTGTCTCGGCAGGGGCGTCGGTACTCACGACTGCGCGTGCTGGGACTGCGCGGTCTCGCGGATGAAGGCGAGCATGGCCGCCACGCCGTTGCTGCGCGTTGGCGACAGATGGCGCGACAGCCCGATGTCCTGGATGTAGGTCGGTTCGGTGGCCAGGATCTCGGCCGCCGAGCGCCCCGAGTACACGCGCAGCGCCAGGTAGATCAGCCCGGAGACGATCGCCGAGTCGCTGATGGCGTGGAAGCGCAGGGTCTGCGCATTGCCTTCCGGCACGATCCAGACCATCGACTGGCAGCCGAGCAGACGGTGCTGTTCGGTCTTCCACTCTTCCGGGAAGGTCGGCAGCTTGCGGCCCAGGTCGATCAGGTACTGGTAACGCTCGGACCAGTCGCCGAAGAAGGCGAACTCCTCGGCGATGGCGGCCTGTGCCTCGGCAGCTGTGGCTTCAAGCGGGAACGGGGATGAGATGGTCATGGGGGGCTCCGGGCCGGTGTGCGCCTTCCGTGGGCTGGCCGTGATGGTTCAAAGGAAGCGCCCGGTCGTCCATGGCCGGGTCCGTGTCGTGGCAGCGCCCGGCCCTTGGCCGGGCGACGCATCAGCGCTTGCGTGCCCAGCGCACGCCCTGGGCGGTGTCCTCCAGCACGATGCCCTCGGCGGCGAGCTGGTCGCGCAGGGCATCGGCCCGGGCAAAGTCGCGCGCCTGCTTGGCTGCGCTGCGCGCGTCGATCAGGCCCTGGATGCGCGCGTCGTCGTCGGCATCGCCGGGGGCATTGCCGAACCACGCGGCCGGATCCTGCTGCAGCAGGCCCAGCGCCAAGCCGGCGCCGAGCAACGCGGTCTTCCACTGCGCCTGCTCGCCCGGGGCGGCCTTGCGGGCCTCGCCGGCGATGCGGGCCAGTTCGGCCAGCGCCTGCGGGGTGTTGAGGTCATCGTCCAGCGCTGCCTCGATCTCGGCCGGGATCACCGCCGCCGCCTGCACGTCGGCCAGGTCGCGCAGGGTGCCGTACAGACGGTCCAGCGTCCGTACGGACTGCTCGATCAGCGCATCGGACCAGTCCAGCGGCTGCCGGTAGTGCGCCGACAGCAGCGCATAGCGCAGCGCTTCGGGGGCGTGCTTGCGGACCAGGTCGTGCACGCGCTCGATGTTGCCGATCGACTTGCTCATCTTCGCACCGCCGAAGTTGAGCATGCCGTTGTGCAGCCAGAACCGCGCGAAGATCCGCCCGCCATGGGCGCACTCACTCTGCGCGATCTCGTTTTCGTGGTGCGGGAACTGCAGGTCCACGCCGCCGGCATGGATGTCGATGGTTTCACCCAGGTGCGCGGCGGCCATTGCCGAGCACTCGATGTGCCAGCCGGGGCGGCCACGGCCCCACGGCGATGCCCAGCCGGGCAGGTCGTCGCTGGACGGCTTCCACAGCACGAAGTCGCCCGGCTCGCGCTTGTAGGGGGCCACGTCCACGCGTGCGCCGGCCAGCATTTCGTCCGGGTCCCGGCGCGAGAGCTTGCCGTAGTCGGCGTAGGAGCTGACCGAGAACAGCACGTGGCCTTCGGCGGCGTAGGCGTGGCCGGCGGCGATCAGCTGCTCGATCATCGTCACGATCTGCGGTATGTGCGCGGTGGCTTCCGGCTCGATATCCGGGGGAACCACGCCCAACGCGCCCATGTCTTCACGGTAGGCGGCGGCGAAACGGTCGGTGATGGCGCTGATCGGCACGTTCTGTTCACGCGCGGCGGTGTTGATCTTGTCGTCCACGTCGGTGATGTTGCGCGCATAGCGCAGGCCGCCAAAGCGGCGCCGCAGCAGGTCGGCCAGCACCCCGAACACCACCGGGCCACGGGCATTGCCGATGTGCACATAGTTGTAGACCGTGGGGCCGCAGACATACAGGGTCGGACAGGTCGCATCGAGCGGGGTGAACGGTTCGAGCTGGCGTGTCAGGGTGTTGTGCAGGCGCAGGGTCATGGGGGTCGGTGGCGGGGAGGGAAGGGGGCAAGCCCACGATTTTAGATCACATCCGCGTTCAGCGCCGGGGGTCCTGGCTGTCCGCCAGGGCAACGGCCTATGGGCAGAATCGTCGCGGAAGGGTAATGTTCAGCCCCTTGTGCCTGGCACTCCCTAAACTAGCCACCTTGTCCTCTTACCTGTTGCCAATGAAATCCGCTTCGTTGCTGACGCTGGCCTGCCTGCTCGGAGGTGCCGCCTTCGGGGCGTGCGCCCAGGACGGTGAGGTCCGTAACCGGGTGGTGATCGTGGAGAACGTCAAGTTCGACTACGCACAGGTGCTCAACGTGGAGCCGGTGTTCCAGACCCTGCGCGCGACCCGCACCGAAGAGCACTGCGAGCCGGTGTCCACGCGCACGCTGGCGCCGGTCAACGTGACCGGCGAGGAGCCGCAGGAAGACAAGGGCCGCTTCGGCCGTTTCATGGACTCGGTGCGCTCGATCTTCCGCCGTGAAGACGGGAGCGAGGAAGAGACGCCGGTCGCCGAGGCGCCGRCCCCGGCGGCCAACAACGGCCCGCTGCTGACCCGTGAATGCCGGATCATTCCGGTCGGCCRCGAGTTCCGCCGGCCCATCGCCTATGACGTGGACTACGTCTACAAGGGCACCAAATACCGCTCGCGACTGCCCGAAGATCCGGGCAACCGGCTCAAGATCCGGGTCTCGATCACTCCGTGGATGGGCGCCGAGCAGGGCAGCGCCGCMAATCCGTGAGGTCTGTCGCCTGAATGTTCCCTTCAGGTCTTGCACCCACCCCGTGCGCATGCAAAGATTGGCGGCCATGAAACTCACCGACTTCCAGCACGACACCAGCGCCGCCCGTATGGCTACGGGCATGACGTCGCGTGCCCGCCGACCGGAACCCCACATTTTCGCTGGGTAACCG
>NZ_JBFULB010000381.1:0-3434 GCF_056400545.1 Stenotrophomonas sp. P5_A8
GTCCAGCTGGCCTTTGAGCGCGCGGAGCATCTGCGCGAATCCGCAGATGTTCACTTGATGGATGGTCATGCAGCTTCCTTTTGCTTGGTACCGGGGATGGTGCCGGGTGCAGGCCAGTAATGCCCCTCAACGATCTGATTCTGGCAGATGTGGGAGCGATGATGCCGGCCTCATTCGCGCTTCTGTAGACGCGGGAAAACGTTAAGACCAGCGTCGCGCCTCACGTGTGCTCGATCAACATAATGGCGGTGGTTCCGGTCTCGATCGCTTCGAATATGTGAGGCTGGTCCGCTGAATAGCTCGCATAGTCACCTGCGGACAGTTCGACGGGCTGTTCGGTTGGTCCGAGCCGGGCACGTCCGCTACATAGCACGACATGTTCAATCGTTCCCGGCGGATGCGGTTCAGACAGGCGAGGTGCGCCAGGTTCGACCGCCAGCCGATAGAGATCGCGCTGCACACCCATCGGACAGACCGCCAGCAGGGTGGCCGTGTAGTGCGACTGCTCCGACGCCACCGTGGCACCGTCATTGGCGCGGATGACTTGGACGTGGCTTTTAGGTTGGGCGATCAACCGGGTCACCTGGACGTCCAGTGCCATCGCCAGGGTCCAGAGGGTCTCCAAGCTCGGGTTGCCGACTCCCGCCTCAAGCTGCGACAGGGTGGATTTGGCGATGCCGGCTCGTTTGGCCAACTCGGAAATGGACAGACCCACGCGCTCGCGCTCCCGTCTAAGCGAAGCTGAAAGCAGGCCGATCGGCGAGGGCGGGGCAGTTATGGAAGAGGATGGCATTTCGTTCTCCATGTGGAACGATCGTTCGGTTTGACGAAAAGCATCGGTATCGGCATCATACCGGCCAATCGTTCGATATGTCGAACGGCCTCTTCCTAAAAGTACGTGGTAATGAACATCCGAAGTCGGGGAATCCTGGAAATGACCACCGCGATGGTCATTTCCGGCACGGTCGGCTGGTTCGTGCTCGAAACCAGGATGCCGCCCGCTTCCGTCGTATTTTGGCGCTGCGCTTTCGGAGCGGGTGCCATGCTGCTGGCCTGTGGCGGCTTAGGTCTGTTACGCCGGGGCGTATTGAATCGAAGGCAGGTAGGGCTGGCGGCTGCAGGCGGCGTCGCGTTGATCCTCAACTGGGTCCTGCTGTTTGCGGCATACGCGCACGCTTCCATCTCGGTCGCCACCGTGACCTATCACACGCAGCCCTTCATGCTGGTGGCTCTCGGAGCGCTGTTTTTCGGCGAAATGCCGACGGCTAACAAGATCGGATGGCTGAGTGTGGCCTTCGGCGGGGTTGTGCTCATCGTCATCGGTGGCCATCAGGCGGGCTCGCACGCGCCGGGCTACTTGGCTGGCATAGGCCTGGCGCTGGCGGCTGCGTTCTTCTATGCCATCGCCGCGGCCATAACCAAGCGCCTCAAGGAGGTGCCGCCGCACGTGATCGTCGTCATCCAGATGATTGTGGGCAGCGTGCTGCTGGCGCCGTTCGCGACCTGGCCCGACGGCGCACCTCTGCCGCATGTCTGGGGGCTACTGCTAGCGATCGGTTTCATCCACACCGGCCTGATGTCCACACTGCTATATGGCGCGCTCCAGAAGCTACCGACCGCGCTGGTGGGTGTTCTCTCGTTCGTCTATCCTATCGTCGCCATCATTGTCGATGCCTGGGCGTACGGCCACCTGATGGGAACAATGCAGGTCGCCGGAGCCGTTGCGATCTTGGCGGCCGTGGCGGGAATGAATTTTGGGTGGACTCTTTTTCGTCGGGAACGCAGGAACGCATAGCCTCCAATCTGCGAAGCTTGAAGTTCAAGCTCGCATCCAGTCACTGGGCACTTCAGTCTGACTCTTCAAGATGAAGCGCGATCTTTCTGACTTGGCCCAGTGCTTGCTACGGCGGAGGCATCATAACGGTGAGGATGCGCACCCGGTCACCCGATCGCCAGTAGCCAAGGATGGGCTTCCCGGTGCGACAGGTGTAGTAATAAGTGTTTGGCGTGACGCCGGCCCTGTAGCGCACAACTTGATCCAGTTTCGATGCTTGGGCTCGGATCCGAGCTCGAGTGGTGGAGCTCACTTGAAGTTTCTTTAGCTCTTCTGCCGCTGATCTCGTCCAAGAAACCGGCATGTCGTAGTCACCGACGGTGATAGGGCTGAATAGAGGGTGTGAATAAAAATAGGCCTAACTCCTCATCAGTAAGATCATTTGTGTCGGAAAGCGCCTTGAGCATTGATTCATCAAGGCTTTTCTTCCACACGGGATCAACCTGGTTCCACCATTGGTCATCGTGCTGGGGGGCTTGATCGTTCATCTAGATGTGCCTCTGACTTTCACTCAGAATAACCTTTGCGCCGGGGGAGTCAAGGAGCTGCATGTCTTAAGGGGGGGCGTAATGCCCAAACCCATACGAGCAGGGCGATTTCCTGAATATAGGGATGGCTCGGCCGCAGTTTGAAGCTGGCTAGCGCTATCTTGGAAGGATCTGTTGGCAAAGGCGGGTATTTTCCGTTCGCGGCGCATGGGCGCATTCTGTCGACTTACGGATAGAAGCCCTTCTTGTCCCGCAGTCGCCTCTTGAACTGGCCTCGTACATATCTGGGTAGAACGACGGGAGGCGTGAAGTCTTCCAGCATCCTCACGGCCAGAGGCCGAGATTGTTCCGGCAGCATGCCCTCGTAAGCCTCTCTAATAACGGGGGCTTGTTCCTCCTTTGCTTGCCCGGTGGTTGAGTGACCGGTGATCACTGCGATCTGCGACGTTGTGTATCCTTTGCTGATCAGGTTGTTTATCAACGTATGGCGGAACGAGTGAAAAGCAGTGCCTTTCGAGAAGCCGAGTTTCTTCATGTAGTTGCCAAACTGCCACACTAATGCACTGCTGTAGCGCGCGTTTGTTTCCCCCGTCCTTGGGTTGACGCCTGCAGAGAGGTGTGGGAAGAGGCGTGGATGCTTGGACTCCTTGATGTCCTCCAGGAATTCTAGGAAACCAGCATCCAACACGCGCTGTGCTATTGGAATTTTTCGTATGGACGAGATGTTCTTCAGGCTCTGTCTGCTCTTGGCGCCTTCCGACCCCGCAAGATCCTCGTCGGCGGTGACGCGGAGGTAGATAAACCATGTGTCTTCCTCTAAGGCGATATCCGCTACCTTGAGCTGAGCAATCTCGCCGATACGAGCGCCGGTGTAGAGTCCGAGGATTGGCCCCCACCATCGGTGTGGCCATTTCCTTGCCCAGGGTTCAAAATTGGACTGTTCGAAGATGCGCTGTAGCTCCGCGTTGCCAAGCGAGCGATTGCGCTTCGGTTGCACGCCGACAAGATCCTTTCGGATCTTGACGAACGCATCCATCGGTGAGGCAGCAATGGCTTTTGCACTGAGTAGCGCGTTGAAGAAGGCGCTCAAGAGTGCTCGCTGAAGCGCAAAG
>NZ_JBFULB010000382.1:0-3428 GCF_056400545.1 Stenotrophomonas sp. P5_A8
ACCCTGAGCCGCATGGATGCGGCGACGGAGCTTACAGGGATGTACTTGCAGCGTGTCCCGCGAACCCACACACCCCCGCCCAGCCTGGGACCCGGCGGCAACGACAGCTTTTGGCTTTTGGAGAAGAACAGGCAAAAAAAAAGGGCCCGGCAATGCCGGGCCCTCTTCTGAGGCTGTACTACCAGAAGGATTAGTTCTGGACGTTCAGCTCGGTACGACGGTTCTTTGCACGACCTTCCGGGTTGTCCGAACCATCCGGGTTGGTGTTCGGTGCAATCGGACGGCTCTCGCCGTAGCCGATCGGACCCACCAGACGCGAAGCGGACACGCCGTTCTTGGTCAAGTAGTCATACACGGTGGTGGCGCGACGCTCCGACAGCTTCTGGTTGTAAGCGTCGGTACCCTTCGAGTCGGTGTGACCGGCAACTTCAACGCGCAGATCCGGGTAACGCTTCAGGATCTCGGTGGCTTCGCTCAGGATCGCCACGGCGTCCGGACGCAGGGTCGCCTTGTCGAAGTCGAAGTTCACACCCTTCAGGTCGATGGAGACCGGCACCGGGCAACCGTCCGGACCGATGGTCTGACCCGGCTGCGAATCCGGGCACTTGTCGTCGCAGTTGTTGACGCCGTCACCGTCGTCATCCATGTCTGCGCAGCTCGGCGCCACCGGAGCCGGGGCAACCACAGCAGCGGTCGGGGCCGGGCCCAGCGGGATCACGACGCCGACCGAAGCCAGCACGTCGCCGAACCAGCTTTCGTTCGGAGCCGAGATGCTCTGGTCGTCGAAATCAGCGCGGTAGGCCACTTCGGCGCGGACAGCAACGCGCTTTTCGAAGGTGGTCTGCAGGCCGACGCCGACCTTGGCGGCGAAGTTGCCGTCCTTACGCTCACGCGGACCATTCAGGTTCAGCGAGTTGTACTCTTCTTCCGACTTCTGGTAGCCCAGACCCATCAGCAGGTATGGGTTCCAGCCACGGCCTTCGGAGATGAAGTGGCGGCGCAGATCGACGGACACGCCGTACTGGCTCCAGTTCAGATCCTGGTTCGCGTCGAAGTTCGGGTTCTGGTAGTTCAGCTCGCCGTCCAGCGACCAGTTGGGGCTGATGAACTTACCGAGGCCCAGGGTCACGAACGGAGCGTCGTTGGTCAGACGGTCGCTATCCTGGAAGTTGAAGCCGGCCGAACCGGTCAGGTACCAGCGGTCATCAAAATCCTGCGCCGATGCAGCCTGGGCGAAAGCCAGACCGCCCAGCAGCGCGGCAGTAAGGATCTTCTTGTTCATTGAGTACAGCTCCTATTTCGGGGGTATGAAACCGGTAGAGGCATGGGCCAGCACCTGCGTCGTTTTCAGACTGCCGATTCAGCACGCCACCGCCGCGAACATTATGCTCAGGCGAGTGAAGGTGATGTTAACGGTCACGTAACATGTGAAGACGACGGCCAGACCTCTACCGGTCCAGCTGGTGGCACCCTATACAGGTTGATGAAATTCCGCAAGACCCAGCAATGACAAGGGTTTCGGCTTTTTTGCCTGCATTTCCGCTGTGCAATGCCGTATTCCAGCGTTAACGCGTCCTTACGGGTGATTCAGCGCAGTAACAGCTTTGTCAGCAGCCGTATGATGACGAACAAGCCAGCGCTGGAGCCGCCATGAACGCTGTGGGTTTGACCCGTTACCTGCCGATCGACGATCCCGACGCACTACTTGACCTGAACGTTGCGCAACCCGGCCCGCCCACAGGCGCGGATCTGCTGGTGCGCGTGCAGGCCGTTTCCGTCAATCCGGTGGACACCAAGCAACGTGCACCGCGCGCGCAGCAGGAAGATCCGCCGCGCATCCTTGGCTATGACGCGGCGGGCATCGTCGATGCGGTGGGGCCGGAGGTCACCGCGTTCGCGCCGGGCGATGAGGTCTATTACGCCGGCGATGTCACCCGACCGGGCTGCAATGCGCAATGGCAGTGCGTGGATGAGCGGCTGGTCGGGCGCAAACCGGCCACGCTTGATTTCGCCGACGCGGCGGCGCTGCCGCTGACCGTACTGACGGCGTGGGAACTGCTCTTCCAGCGCATGCCATTACAGTTCGATGACCGTCGACATGCCGGCCAGGTGATGCTGATCATCGGCGGCGCCGGTGGTGTCGGCTCGATCGCGATCCAGTTGGCCCGGCATGCCGGTTTCACCGTGGTGGCCACCGCCTCGCGCCCGGCATCGGCGGACTGGTGCCGGCAGATGGGCGCCGCGCACGTCATTGATCATCGCCAGCCGCTGCCGCCGCAACTGCAGGCGCTGGGCATGGAACAGGTGCAGGTCGCGCTCAACCTCGCCGACACCGATCATTACTGGGATGTAGTGGGTGAACTGCTGGCGCCGCAGGGACATGTGGGCCTGGTGGTGGAGCCGCGCGGCGCGCTGCGCATCGGCGATCCGTACAAGGCCAAGTGCATCGGCATCCACTGGGAATTCATGTTCGCGCGGGCCAAGTTCCGCACCGAGGACAGGATCGAACAGCACCGCATCCTCAACCGCGTTGCCAGCCTGGTCGATGCCGGCGAACTGCGCAGCACGCGCAGCGCGCATCTGGGTGCGATCAACGCGGCCAACCTGCGCCAGGCACATCGCCAATTGGAGAGCGGCAGCGTGATCGGCAAGCTGGTACTCGCCGGTTGGGAATGACGGTGTCGGCGCATATTGGCGCCCAACTGTATCTGTCTGCCCGCAACGGGGCGGCCTACAGTCAAGGCCCCCTTCGGTGAAACGGCCATGCCCACGTCCCTGCCCCTGCGTCTGCTGCAACTGCTGATCGGCCTGTTCCTGTACGGGATGGGCGCGGCGGTGATGATTCGTGCGGCGATCGGGGTGGCGCCGTGGGATGTGCTGTCACAGGGCATCGCGCTGCAGACCCCGCTGTCCTTCGGCGTGGCCACCAACGTGATCGGTGCGCTGGTGCTGCTGCTGTGGTGGCCGATCCGGCAGAAGCCTGGCCTGGGCACGGTGCTCAACGTGATGCTGATCGGGCCAAGCGCGCAGTTCGGGTTGTGGTTGCTGCCGGAGGTGCAGGGCCTTGCCTGGCAGGTGCCGATGTTCGGGTGCGGCCTGCTGCTCGTCGCGCTGGCGACCGGCCTGTACATCGGCGCGCGCTTCGGCCCCGGCCCGCGCGACGGGCTGATGACCGGCCTGCACGCCCGCACCGGCTGGCCGATCTGGATCGTGCGCAGCCTGATCGAAGGCACCGTGCTGGTCATCGGCTGGCAGTTGGGCGGCAACGTCGGCGTCGGCACCCTCGCCTTCGCATTGCTGATCGGCCCACTGTGCGGCGTGACGCTGCCGCTGTTCGGGATCCACAAGCCTGCCCCGGCGGCAGCCACCCCGTAACCGCATCTGGCCCGGTGGTGCCGGCCGTTGGCCGGGTCCTCGACCTCCAACGG
>NZ_JBFULB010000383.1:0-3421 GCF_056400545.1 Stenotrophomonas sp. P5_A8
CACTCTCATCTGCCTACTCGACGCCGAACGAATTAGACGCGATTAGGCGCAGTTTCCTCGACGAAGCGTGCCATCACATACAACTGAACGTCCCGCCTGGTCAGCGAAGTCGGGTTGATGTGCTTAACGCTCAGATTGCGAAGATAGTTGACGGCTTCCTTGATGTAGAAGGCGTACGGAATGCCGGTCAGTTCAACAGCCTGACGTGCCTTCCACAGAGCACGGAAGCGGGAATCAGCACAAGTTTGCAAGCTGTACTCGGTCTGCAGCACTCCAAGCGCGCCTGCAATCAGCCGCCCAAACTCCTCAGTTGCTTGGAAGTCCGTAAGGCTGGCGCTCTCAAGCGGTCGCAGACCTGCACACTCCTCGTCCTTCTCCAAGACATAGTCATCAATCAGCATTTCGGCAATTTCACGCTCCACCTCCTCGAGGCGAGCCGCGGACTCGCACCGGGCGCAGCACAGTTCAATTGCACGATACATGTCACTCATTTTGGAATCTCCTAGTAGCAGCGACTTGCTGCACGAGTAGCCTAGCGACTGCAATATGGGGGGATGTACGATACGGACCTCCCCCCATATTTCCCTGATGTATGAAGCCCACGACTAGAAAGTTCCCTGAGATCGAGCAACTGTTGGCACTGGCAAGGCTAGTTCGGAAAAGGCTCGATGAGCAGCTGGATGAAATCCGTTTGGAGACCAATAAGCAGCTGAATGACGTCCGTTTCGACACGAACATGTTTCTGGCACTGAGCGAAATTGATCGACTCTGCAAACGGGGATCACACGCAATCAGAGCCAATGTGTCGAAGAGCTTGGGCATGTCACCGACCTCGATGACAGGCATCTATAGGCGCTTGGATGCCGCCGGTCTGATCGAAGAGTGGCAAGACGAACCTATCTTTTTTGACTCCACCCGACAGAAGTACGCAAGACTCTCTGACGATGGCAAGAAGCTTCTACGCCGCGCCAATGATGCCTGGGAGAAGATCAATGTCAGCTACCTGGGAGATCTGAAGGACAGGCAGCTGAAAGACTTCTCATCGTCCATGGCAGTCATTCGCTCGGCACTGGAATCTAACGACGGTTTGGCGTAGCAGCCAGGCACGATGCACGCTCCGGCTGTATGGAGTGCCCCACGCTTTACCCCCACTTCGGCAGCGACGTAGCGCGACTTCCCCGACTCACCTAGGACTTCGCGACTTGGATGCGGATGATCCTGACCCTCTACTCGATAGCAGCCTCAGCAATGCCAACCAATCGCGTCACAGCGCGCGTCGGACTGAGTAGCTACATCCCTGCATGCAGAGTCGGCGGAGCGCCCCACATCACGCGGCAGGGCGTGCCAGTGCGCTTCTGACTACGGATAGCACCCCCAATCGAAGATGGCCCCAGATCGCAGACATTGGCACATACGAAAGGCCCGCTGACATCTCTGCCAACGGGCCCGATCAAGCTAGCGAGCAAGTTATCGAGGGCGAATGCCAAACCCAAGCAAGACAGCCCCAGCGACGGTCAGAGCTTGACCGATTGCAAGCGCATGCATGTTTGCGAAGTTGCCGTAACCGCTTGCTGATGGGTTGATCAGGAAGTAGAGCCCGACACCAAGGGCAATCAAGCCGAAGATCACACACGCAGCTGCGGAGCCACGCTCTTGCCCTTCCGTCACGCTGGCACGGTTCGATTCAACAATGGCTTTTGGCAGCTTTGCGTAGCACTTTGGACACGTTGCGGACGTCCGACCGGATGGGATCGGTGCCTCGCATGCAGGACATTGGTATGGGTTAGTTGCTGCATTGCTATCTTGCATCTTCATCTCTCCTTGTTGGGATGCACGCGCGCTAGAGAAGTCAGTGGGCGGATGGAGGAGTCGCCTGGGCGTCTCTGACTAGGTCGCGTAGCGCGGTCTGCTGCTCGTCGTGGAGCGTGTATTCGGTGTCGCATACCCGGACCTCAATCTTCTTGGCACCAGCGAAAGCCGATGCCTCCGCCAAGGTCATCTTCTTGCCGAAAGAGAGGATTGCGTACTCGTGTCGACTGAAGGTCGGCATGTCGCCGGGAAGCGAACTGGCATTTCCGTCTACAAGCAGGTCAAATCCTGTGCCTGCGCATCGAACGTCATAAGACATGTTGAAGGTCACAATAGCCGACACCGTAAAACTGTCGGACTTCATCACAGCGCGATCTCCGTCAACCACGCTGCTGAGGCTCAAAGAGACACCCCTGCTCGTCCGGGAAAGCTCTGAGAGCTTCACTTTGGCGTCGTAAGACGTTCGATTCTTGAAGCGGTCGTACGAGCGCTGCTGTGCAACAGCCTCCCCTGGGGCTACCGCCGTCAACGCCAACGACACGGCCGCAGCAAGCGAAATCCAGTTCTTCATCCCAACGTCCCCGACTGAGCGCCGACGGGCCCAGCCACCCCTTGCGGCCGGTCACACCACGTGCAACGCTATTTACCACAATGGTAAAGACTTCTACTGAATAGGTATATGGCCCATGCTCCAGCAGGTTCACTCACCGTTACCTCCGCGTGCCCTCACCCCTAGCCATTACCGCCACGTTTTCCAAACGGTTGTCCGAAGCTCGAGCTCTGCGCGGGTTGTCCCAGCGCGCGCTGGGGGCAATGGTGGATAAGGATCGGGACAAGAATCGGGGTGCCGTGCTGATCAACCGGTACGAGCGCGAAAGGAACCAAGCCGACATGACCAAGGCGGCTGAGCTCGCCAGCGCGCTGGACGTGCCGGTCGCCTACCTGTTCGCTGAAGATGATGACTTGGCTGCGGCAATCTTGGCTTTCGCCAAGCTGCCAGCTGATGACCGCCAAAGAATGCGCGAGGAGCTTGAGCGCCTAGCAGGTCAGCAGCCGGGTTAATCGGCTCATGCCGCCAGCTTTGCGACAGCCGCCGCCAAGGTGTCCGGGGCCAGATGCGCATACCGCAGTGTCATAGTGATGTCTGCATGACCCAAGAGCTCGCGCACAGTGTTCAGGTCTACCCCTGCCCGCACCAAGCGCGATGCAAAGTGATGCCGGAGGTCATGGAACCGGAACTGTTCGATGCGGGCGTCAGTGATCAGCTTGCCCCACCCTTTTTTGATGTCGCTCACCTCGAATACCTTGCCCGCGCGTCGCTCGCCCGCTTGACTGGCCCAACGCTGCAGGACTTCCATGGCTTCGACGTTCAGAGGGATGTGACGCTGCCTGCCGGACTTGGCGTTCTCCGCCTGGATGGTGAGCATCTTTGCTTCCCAGTTGATGTCGGCCCATGTCATCGACAGCAGCTCACCCCGTCTCATACCGGTGTTCATGGCTGTAAGAACCACGGGCGTTAGGTGATCGACATACCCGTCCATCGGCAAATCAGGCAGAACCGCTTGCCGGTACTTACGTCGGGCCGCATTAGCGTTCGCCCTGCCCTCAACCC
>NZ_JBFULB010000384.1:0-3410 GCF_056400545.1 Stenotrophomonas sp. P5_A8
CGCCAGGTTCATGCCGGTGCTCCGGGCGCGCGCTTGTACAGCGTGCGTCCGCACGGCTGGATCAGGTCGGCGGCGTGCAGGTAGTTCTCCGAGTGGCCGGTATAGAGCAGGCCGTCGTCGCCCATGTGCTGGATCAGCCGCGAGAGGATGCCGCGCTGGGTGGGCTTGTCGAAATAGATCATCACGTTGCGGCAGAACAGGGCGTCGAACGGGCCGCCGACGTCATAGCGGGGGGCGAGCAGGTTGAGCGGGCGGAAGTCGATCAGGTCGCGCAGCGCAGGATTGACCCGGCAATGGCCTTCGTTGGGGCCGCTGCCGCGCTGGAAATAGCGCTTCTTGAGCGCCGGATCGAGTCCGGACACCCGGTCGATGGCGTACACGCCGCGGCTGGCGGTGGCCAGCACCTGGGTGTCCACGTCGGTGGCCAGGATGCGCACCGGCGGCTTGAGCGTGCCGAACGCCTCGCAGGCGGTGATCGCCATCGAGTAGGGCTCCTCACCGGTGGAGGCCGCGCACGACCACAGCTGCAGGGTGCCGTGACCGGCGCGCGCGCGCAGCTCGGTGTCGAGCTTTTCGAAATGGTGCGGCTCGCGGAAGAACGCGGTGAGGTTGGTGGTGAGCGCGTTGGTGAACGCCTGCCACTCTTCGCCGCCGTCCTTTTCCAGCTGGTCCAGGTACTCGGTGAAGCTGCGCAGGCCGAGCGCGCGCAGGCGCCGCGACAGGCGGCCATAGACCATGTCGCGCTTGGCCGGGGCCAGCGAGATGCCGACACGCTGGTAGATCAGGTCGCAGACGCGGCGGAAATCACGGTCGGCGAACTCGAATTCGCGGCCGTTCTGGGAGGTGGCGGCAGGAGCGGAAGGCGTGGACACAGGCGCACTCGATGGGAATGGGGGAGTGGCGGCGACGGGGCCGCCACGAAGACTCAGAACTCTTGCCAGTTGCCGTCGTCCGGGGTCGCACTGCGCTGCGCGCGTGGTGCCGGCTGGGCGCGCGGGGCAGGGCGTGCGGCAGGGGTCGGGCGCGGGCGCGCTGCGGCCGGCACCACCACGCGCGAGGTGACCGCACTGACGGCCGCAGCAACCTGGTTGTCCAGGCGGAAGATCGCCACGACGTCGGCCAGCTGGTTGGCCTGTTCTTCCATCGCGCGCGCGGCGGCGGTGGCTTCTTCGACCAGGGCGGCGTTCTGCTGGGTGGTTTCGTCCATCTGCACCACGGTCTGGTTGACCTGTTCGATGCCGGCGGACTGTTCCTGGGAGGCGGCGGAAATCTCGGCCATGATGTCGGTCACCCGCTGCACCGAGGCGACGATCTCGCCCATGGTGCTGCCGGCCTTGCGTACCAGGGCCGAGCCGTCGGCGACGCTGGCGACCGAGTCGTCGATGAGGCCCTTGATCTCCTTGGCCGCGCCCGCCGAGCGCTGGGCCAGGGTGCGCACTTCGGAGGCGACCACGGCAAAGCCGCGCCCCTGCTCGCCGGCGCGGGCCGCTTCCACTGCCGCGTTGAGCGCCAGGATGTTGGTCTGGAAGGCGATGCCGTCAATGACGGAGATGATCTCGGCGATGCGCCTGGAGCTGGTTTCGATCGCGCTCATGGTGGTGACCACCTGGCCGACCACCTCACCGCCCTGCGAGGCCACGCTGTGCGCGCCGATGGCCAGCTGGTTGGCCTGGCGGGCGTGCTCGGCGTTCTGGCGCACGGTGGAGGTCAGTTCCTCCATCGAGGCGGCGGTCTCTTCCAGGTTGGCGGCCTGCTGCTCGGTCCGACGCGACAGGTCGCTGTTGCCGCTGGCGATTTCCCCGGCGGCCTGGGTGATGCTGCCGGCCGCGCCCTGGATCTGGCCGACGATCTGGGTGAGCTGGGCGACGGTGGCGTTGGCGTCGTCGCGCATGCTGGCGAACACGCCCTGGAAGTCGCCGTGCATGCGCACGGTGAGGTCACCTTCGGCGATGCCCGACAGCAGCTGCGAGAGCTTGCCGAGGTTGTCGTCGCTGACCTGCATCATCGCGTTGAGGTTGCCGATCATCAGGCGGAAGTCGTGATCGAAGCGGGTGGCATCGCCGCGCTGGCTGAAGTCCCCGGCCGCGGCAGCGCCGGCCAGGCGCTTGATCTCGTCGTTGATGCTGCCCAGGTTGCGCTTGACGGTATCGACGGTGGCGGTGATTTCCGCCTTCTCGCCCGGGTAGCGGGCGATGTCGGCGTGCAGGTCGCCCACGGCGTAGCGCTGCACCACCTGCAGGACGTCGTCCATGGTCTGCACGTGCGCGCCGACCAGCGCGTTGGTTTCATGCACCATCAGGCCGTATTCGCCGGGGAAGGCACTTTCGTCCATACGGAAGCGGGTCTGGCCGGCCTCGTGCTGGCTGGCCATGTCGCGCTGGCCGCTGATGACCGCGTGCAGCTGTTTCTGCATCCGGCCCATGCTTTCGAGCAGGCGGCCGGGTTCGTCGTGGGCCTGGGCGCCGATGCGGCTGTCCAGCTTGCCGGCGGCGATGCTCTCGGCCACGTGGGTGGCCTGGCGCAGGGGCAGGGTGATGCGGTTGCCGATGAGCCAGCTCAGCGCCAGCACGATCAGAACCACGACGCCGCCGCTGACGGTCATGATGGCGGTGAAGACCAAGGCCTGCTTCTGCACGTCTTCCATGTAGACGCCGCTGCTGATCACCCACTGCCACGGCTTGTACAGGCCTGCGTAGGAGGACTTGTCATACAACCCTTCGGCGCCGGCCTTGGCCCACTTGTAGGAGATCACGCCGCCGCCCTGGCCTGCGACCTGGACCAGGTCATGGAACAGCCGCACGCCGTCTTCGGAGCGGAAGTCCTTCATGTCCTTGCCGACCAGGTCCTTGCGGAACGGATGCATGAGCACGTGGTAGCCGGTGTCGTAGACGCTGTAGTAGTAGGCATCGTTGTCGGCGCGCATGCGCTCGATGGCTTCCAGCGCGGCCTTCTTCGCTGCCGCGTCATCCAGCTCGCCGGTTTCGGCCAGGCGGTGGTAATGGTCCAGGATGCCGTAGGTCAGTTCGACCTGGATCTTCAGGCTGTCTTTGCGGGTGTCGGTGAGGTCCAGGTACTGCATGCGGGCAGCGATCACGGCCAGGGCGATCACGCCGACGGCAATCAATGCGGTAAGCAGGTTGAGCTTGCGCCTGACGGACAGGTTGGAGAAATACTGGTTCCAGCGGCTGATCAGATTCATGTGCAGGGCGTCTTGGGTCGACAATCGTGTCGAGGCAATGCTGTTATCGGCCGGGGAGCGCGCCGATTGAGGTGTAGTGACTGAGCGTATTCAGATTGGAGCGGGTGGCGCCTGGTAGAGCCACCCCATGGGTGGCTGCGCGCGGYGCCCGGAASGAARAGCAGCCACGCATGGCGTGGCTCTACCCGGTGTGTGGGTTGCGTTGGTAGAG
>NZ_JBFULB010000385.1:0-3408 GCF_056400545.1 Stenotrophomonas sp. P5_A8
CTCATCCAAGATCCGACGACAGCGAAGCCCGAAAACGACAACGGGCCCGCGAGGGGCCCGTTGAGTACTGCATTGAACGCGTGTGGCTGGCGCTTAGAAGCGGGCGCCGATGCCGAAGCCCACGGTCCACGGATCCAGCTTGGCCTTGTCGCCGGTCTTGTCACCGTTGACGGTCAGTTCCGGACGCGAATGCATGTAGCGGGCATCGGCGCGGGCAAACCAGGTGCTGTTGATGTTCATGTCCACGCCGACGGTGCCGATCGCGCCCTTGGCGGTCTTCAGACCGATGTGGCCCACGTCACTGGCCAGGTCTTCATTGCTGAAGTTGGACTCGTAGTAACCCGCGCCCACGAACGGACGGAACACGTTGTCGGCCTGGCCGAAGTGGTACTGGCCGCTCAGCGCGATCGGCTGCTGCTCGACCGTGCCCAGGCGCGCACCGTCGGTGCCGCGCACGCGGTGGTCGAACTTGTCGGCAGCGCCCCACAGCTCAACGGCCCAGTTGTCGTTGATGTAGTAGCTGAAGCTCAGGGTCGGGGCCGGACCACYGTCCACCTTGCGCACGCCGTCGAGCGGATCGTTCTTCGGCTGCAGCAGCGAGACGCCGCCGACCACGGCAAAATGCTTGCCCGACGCGGTATCAGTGGTGGAGTCCTGCGCGAATGCGGCCGGTGCGAAGGCCAGTGCGGTCAGGGTTGCCAGGGTCAAAGTGCGGATGGAGCGCATGGGGGAATCTCCTCAGGATGTTTTTGTTCTGGTCCCCGTTGTTCCGGGGCGAGGCAAACGTAGTCCCCACAACATGAATCGAATCCGACGCGCGTTAAAATTTAGTTTGTTCCGTTCAGCGAACAGCAGAAAAGCCCTGCAAAATCGGCAATTGTTACGCTGGAGGATGTTCATGCACCTGGTGGAGATGTGATGGAAGAATCGACCTGCATCGGCTTTCCCGCGCAGGTGTCCGGGGATTGTCGTGTGCTGGTGCTGGGCTCGATGCCCGGGTTGGCATCGCTGCAGGCCGCGCAGTACTACGCCCATCCACGCAATCGTTTCTGGCCGCTGATGCAGGTGTTGTGTGGTGTCGATGCGGCGTTGCCGTATGCAACGCGCATCGCCGCGTTGAATGCCAGCGGCGTCGGCCTGTGGGATGTCATCGGCCAGTGCCGGCGACGTGGCAGCCTGGATGCGTCGATCGTGCGGGGTAGCGAAGTGCCCAATGCGCTGGGCGCACTGATCGCCACGTTGCCGCAGTTGCGCGCGGTCGCCTGCAATGGTGGTACCGCGCACCAGGCCTTCCAGCGTTTCGTCGCGCCGACGTTGGCGCAGACCGGCCGGCCGCTGGCGATCTGGTCGTTGCCCTCCACCAGCCCGGCCAACGCGGCCTGGCCGCTGCCGAAGCTGCAGGCGGCATGGCAACCGCTGGCCGATGCACGGCGGCCGTAAGCGGCTGACTCCGGCGCGCGGCGGCGGACAATACGGTACCGACTGGAAAATACTGCTTCGTGCTGTACCAAGCGCAAGCCGGGCAAAGCAGGCCGCTGCAACAGGTTGTCCCGGGACAGGGGGCGCAAAAGTTCGCCCAGCCGGTTGGCGCTGACGCCTCCTGCCCCCACAATAGGCGATTCCCTACACCAGATTGCCGGAGTTATCCCCATGGCCGAAATCAAGGAAGCACTTGTCCCCGATATCGGTGACTACAGCGATATCCCGGTAATCGAGGTGCTGGTCGCCGTTGGAGACACCGTCAAGAAGGACCAGGGCCTGGTCACGCTGGAATCGGACAAGGCCACGATGGAAGTGCCGTCCTCGGTGGCCGGCGTCGTCAAGGAGATCAAGGTCAAGGTTGGCGACAATCTGTCCGAGGGCAAGGTCGTTGCCCTGATCGAAGTCAGCGAAGGCCAGGCCCAGCCGGCCGCTGCCGCTGCGCCGGCCCCGGCGGCCAAGACCGAAGCGGCCGAGACCGCGACCAAGGTCGAGCCGGTCGCCACCACCGCCGAGCCGGACAAGCTGGCCGCCCGCGATATCGAGCAGGCCGCCGCCAAGGCGACCCAGCCGGCCCCGGCCGCTGCCGCTGCCGCACCGTCCGCCGGTGCCCCGAGCAGCCCGCCGGTGCAGTTCAATGCCGACAGTGTGCTGCCGCAGAAGGTGCCGTATGCCTCCCCGGCGGTGCGCGTGTTCGCCCGCGAGCTGGGTGTGGACCTGAACCAGCTGAGCGGCACCGAGAAGGGCGGCCGCATCACCAAGGGCGACGTGCAGAAGTTCGTCAAGTCCGCCCTGACCGGTGGCGGCGCAGCGAGCGGTGGCTCCGTTGCCGCCGGCGGCGGCCTGAACCTGCTGGCCTGGCCGAAGGTCGACTTCAGCAAGTTCGGCGAGGTCGAGGTGCAGCCGCTGTCGCGGATCAAGAAGATCTCCGGCGCCAACCTGGCCCGCAACTGGGCCATGATTCCGCACGTCACCCAGTTCGAACAGGCCGACATCACCGAGCTGGAAGCCCTGCGCGTGGCGCTGAACAAGGAAAACGAGAAGGCCGGCATCAAGCTGACCATGCTCGCCTTCCTGGTCAAGGCCAGCGCCGCGGCGCTGAAGAAGTTCCCCGAGTTCAACGCCTCGCTCGATGCCAGCGGCGAGAACCTGACCCTGAAGAAGTACTTCAACATCGGTTTCGCCGCCGATACGCCGAGCGGCCTGGTCGTGCCGGTGATCCGCGACGTCGACAAGAAGGGCGTGGTGCAGATCGCGCAGGAATCGGGCGAACTGGCCAAGAAGGCGCGCGACGGCAAGCTCGGCCCGGCCGACATGAGCGGCGGCTGCTTCTCGATCAGCTCGCTGGGCGGCATCGGTGGCACGGCGTTCACGCCGATCGTCAATGCACCGGAAGTGGCCATCCTCGGCGTGTCCAAGTCGTCCATCCAGCCGGTCTGGAACGGCAAGGAGTTCGCGCCGAAGCTGATGCTGCCGCTGTCGCTGAGCTACGACCACCGCGTGATCGACGGCGCGCTGGCCGCGCGCTTCACCACCTACCTGTCCCAGGTGCTGGCCGACATGCGGCGCGTCCTGCTGTGAGGCAGCGCCTGGCAGTGATGCTGATGCTGGCGGTGCTGCCGGCGTCGCAGGCGGTCGCGGCGGAATGCGCGTCCGGCCTGGGGCGCGGCTGGCCGCCGGCCGTTGGCAACTATGGCCAGGCAGTGGAAACCCTGTTCGAGGGCAAGGCGCAGCCGGCGCTGTCGTTGGTGACCCTGCCCAAGAGCGGGGTCGAGACCGGCGTGGCGCTGCTGCCCGGTACCCAGGAAGCGGAATGGACGCTGCGTTTCAGCCGCGCCGACAAGCGCGTGTACAACTGGAACAACAGCGCCCGTGGTGGCGGCCTGGAACTGCGCGTGGACCAGTCGCCGGACCAGTACCAGGTCAGCA
>NZ_JBFULB010000386.1:0-3392 GCF_056400545.1 Stenotrophomonas sp. P5_A8
ATCTGCGCCAGACCGCCGTCGCTGCCGCTTGCAATGACGAGGTAGCCACCTCATAGGGTGACCACAGCCAGTCGCTGGATCTTGGCGCGCTTGGATGGCCTTCGCTGAACGGAAGGCCCCGGACCCCGCGTTGGTAAGTTCCCTGTAAGTTCGGATGACCAAAGCTCGTAGCGTCCTCCCACGACGCTACTTTCATGCTCAAGTCCGTACTCGCCCTTCCGCTCCTTCTCCCCACCGTTGCCTTGGCCCAAGGCGTTTCCAGCAGCAGTGACTTGCTCGCCGATGCTCAAGACGATCGGTGGTCCCTAGGCGTCGCCGTCTCTGTCCGCGATAGCCCCTATGCCGGCGAAGGCACCCGCGTTCGCCCCCTCCCCTTGGTGACCTTTGACGGGCAGCGCCTCTTTTGGCGCGGGCTGTCTGGAGGGGTTCACCTTATCCAAGGCGAGGCCTTCTCCTTGGATGCGGTCCTTTCTGGACGCTTCGACGGGTTTGACATCAAGGACCTTTCCCGCGCCGGCCTAGCCCGCAATGGCCTGGACGCTACTGCCTTGGAGGACCGCGATGACGGGCTCGACGCCGGCGTGGCCGCCAGCTGGCGAGGGCGGGCCGGGGAGCTGAAGGTCAGCGCCTTGGCCGACGTAACCGACACCAGTGGGGGTTACGAGCTTGCTGTGGACTACGGCTATGCCCTGCAATGGGGGCGCACCACGGTCGTGCCTGGTGCCGGGGTTCGATGGATGTCCAAGGATCTGGTCAACTACTACTACGGGACCCTGGACGAAGAAATCAGTCGGGGCGTGGCAAGCTACCAGCCCGGCTCAGCGCTGGTTCCCCAAGTCAGCGTGGGCTTCTCCCGCCCATTGGGGGGCAAATGGCGGGTGCTCGGCGGCGTGGACTACAAGTTCCTGCCGAACGAACTGGTGGACAGCCCCCTTTTGGAGCCCGACTCGAACGGGTCCGCCGGGGTGCGCTGTGGAATATCCCGGAGCTTCTGATCGTTCATACTAAAACCTGAGCCCCCATGGTCCCCTCCGTGCCCGCCCCGGCCGTTTCCAATCGAATTGCCTTGGTTGAGGATCATCCACGCTTGGCCAGCTTGGTCGAGCGTGGACTGGGGGCTGCAGGCATCGCCGTGGACACGTTCGCCACCTTGGAGGCCGCCTGGCACGGGCTGCTGCGCCTTCCTTACGCGCTGGCCATCGTAGATCGCGGGTTACCCGATGGCGACGGCTTGACCCTGATCCGAAGGTTGCGCGCGGCGGACAATCAGCTCCCGTGCCTGATGCTGACCGCCAAGGACGCGCTGCATGATCGCGTGGCCGGGCTGGACGCGGGGGCCGACGACTACCTGCCCAAGCCCTTTGCCATAGAAGAACTCACAGCGCGCGTGCGAGCGCTGATGCGACGGCCCGCAGAGTTCCGCGAGCTTCATCTCAGCTACCACGGTCTTCAGATCCTGCCCGAACTCAGCTGCATGCGACACCAGCAAGAGCAGATCAGTCTGGCACCGGCAGAGCTGCAACTCATCATCCTGATGGTGAGGGCCGCCGGCCAAGTGGTCCGCCGCACCGCACTGGAGGCTGCCGCTTGGGGCGTTTCAGACGCTGTCACCCCCAATGCCTTGGACGTCGCTTTGCACCGCCTACGGAAAAAGCTTGCTGCGATTGACGCCCCGCTTGCCCTCATCAACGTGCGCAATTTGGGCTTCTCTCTCCTCCCCTCCGATGCTGCCGCGTAGCCTGACCGCGCGCTTGATGATCGGCACCATGCTGGCGGTGCTGGTCGCCGCAGTGGCTGCCATCTTGGTCATGCTCGCCATGACCTCTCCTAAGCTGCCTGAGCGCTTACTTCGCACGGAACTGCAAGAGGAGCTTGATCACCTGATCGAAGGAATAAGAAGAGATGCGAAAGGGAAGTTCTTCGTCGACTTGAAGCCACAGAACGTCAACGCTTACGACGCCATGACCAAGGACTCTGCCTATTGCATCGTCGATAGTGCCGGAAACACTGTCCTCCAAAGCTCGCCCGGCCCGGCCTTGGATGCCCTGACAGCGCTGCCCACAGGCTCTGAATCGATGATGGTGCCGAGCAATGGGACGGTCGTTCGTCTTCGAGTGATGCAAGGCCCAGTGGACCTCCAAGGCCATCGCTACGTTGTCCGGGTGGCGCGCAGTGATCGGCTCGTGCTGACACTCAGTGACTACGCGGGCACGCTCTACCTCAGGGCGGGCTTGACGACGCTGCTCTTGGCGCTCTTGACCTTCGCGATCGTGGTGTATTGGACCATCAGGCGAATGATCGCTCCTCTCAGGGAGGTCTCGGCGGTCGCCGCGCAGGTGAACCCCAGAAGTTTAGGAACCCGGCTCCGCAGCGAGGGGCTTCCCGCCGAAGTCATTCCGTTGCTGGAGGCCTTCAATGGCGCCCTCGCCCGGCTGGAAAACGGCTTTCGGGTTCAACAGGAGTTCCTGGCTGCGGCGGCGCATGAACTGAAGACGCCCCTGTCCCTGCTAACCGCGGAGATTGAGCTGAGCAACGCGCCCAATAGGGAACTGCTGCTGCAGGACGCCGGGCATATGGCGCGCCAGATCCATCAGCTGCTGCATCTGGCGGAAGTGAGCGAGGCCCACAACTACAGCTTCGAGTCGGTTCGCCTTGCGGCGATCCTTCAGGATGCGGCCGACTACCTGATACGCATGGCCGAACAACGCACGGTGACGGTTGAAGTGAACGACCAATGCGGGCAAGTGCCGGTGCTGGCGGATGCGTCGGCGGTGTTTGTGCTGGCCAAGAATCTGATTGAGAACGCCATCCACCATGCGCCCCTGGGCGGTCGAGTGCGCATCGAATTATTCCTTGGGGGCTTCTCCGTGCAGGACGACGGCCCCGGCGTAGCCCCTTCGCAGCAGCCCCTGTTGTTCAAGCGTTTCTGGCGAGCCAAGCCGCGGGACAGCACGGGGGCTGGACTTGGATTGGCGATCTGCTTGGAAATCTGCACCTCCCACGGATGGGCTCTCCGTTATGATGCACCCCAAGACAGAGGTGCGCGATTTGTCGTGGATACAAACCCGCCACTTGAGTCTCAACTCGACCTACCGCACTGAGTATTCTYGGGCGACCAAGGCGGGAGTGTTAGCCCAAACGCCATGCGTTCCGTCCTGCCCGCCTACTAGAGAGAGCAACAGTGCCCAATACAGGTCGTTTCCACCTTCTGGATGTTGAAGGTTTGAGAAGTGAGGACGACCGACTCTTGGAGTTGACAAGGGTTTTTTGTCGCTGCCTTCAATGCAGTGCGGCGTTCACAGCCACGCCCGCTCAAGGACTTGAACCCTTGGATGGCGGTGCAACGCTCCGTTGTCCCAAGTGTGGCGAGCACCAAGCCATCAGCCTAGTCC
>NZ_JBFULB010000387.1:0-3386 GCF_056400545.1 Stenotrophomonas sp. P5_A8
ATGGAACGCGGCGGCAGCAGGTACTGGGCCGGCAGATCGGTGTTCGGAATGGTCAGGTCATTGCCCTTGCCATCCACGATACGCACGATCGGGCGCAGTTCCTTGGCCTGCGAGCCACGACGCTTCGGATCGGTGATTTCACGCGATGCCAGGCCGGTCAGTTCGTCGGTCTTCTCGATGACGGTGACGCCGTCGATGAAGTCGATGAAGCGGATGAAACCGGCCACTTCGGACACGATCGGGTGGTTATGCGGGTCCCAGTTGGCCACGGTCTGGCCAGCCTTGACCTGGTCGCCATCCTTGGACGCAATGGTCGAGCCGTAGGGCAGCTTGTAACGCTCACGCTCACGACCGTGGGCATCGAGCACCGAGATTTCACCCGAACGCGAGACCGCCACCAGCGAACCGCTGGCGTGCTCGACCGACTTCAGGTTGTTGAACTTCACCGAACCGGTGGTCTTCACGGTGACGTTGTCGACCGCAGCCGCACGCGATGCCGCACCACCGATGTGGAACGTACGCATGGTCAGCTGGGTACCCGGCTCACCGATCGACTGGGCGGCGATGACGCCAACCGCTTCACCGATGTTGACGATGTGGCCACGGGCCAGATCGCGGCCGTAGCAATGGGCGCAGACACCGAAGGGCGAGGCGCAGGAGATGGTCGAACGGACCTTCACCGACTGCACGCTGGCATCTTCAAGCAGGGCCACCCACTGCTCGTCGAGCAGGGTGTTGCGGGTCACGATCGGATCTTCGTCGTTGCCCGGCAGGAACACGTCCTCGGCCACGACACGACCCAGCACGCGGTCCTTCAACGGCTCCACGACGTCGCCGCCTTCCACGATCGGGGTCATGGTCAGGCCTTCGGTGGTACCGCAATCCACCTCGGTGATGACCACGTCCTGCGCCACGTCGACCAGACGACGGGTCAGGTAACCCGAGTTCGCCGTCTTCAGCGCGGTATCGGCCAGACCCTTACGGGCACCGTGCGTAGAGTTGAAGTACTCCTGCACGTTCAGGCCTTCACGGAAGTTCGCCTTGATGGGCGTTTCGATGATCGAGCCATCCGGTCGCGCCATCAGGCCACGCATACCGGCCAGCTGACGGATCTGCGCCTGGCTACCACGCGCACCGGAGTCGGCCATGATGTACAGCGAGTTCATCGACTTCTGGTCGATGGTCTCGCCCTTGGCGTTGATCACCTTCTCGGTACCAATGGTGTCCATCATCGCCTTGGCGATGCGTTCATTGGTACGCGACCAGATGTCGACCACCTTGTTGTAGCGTTCGCCGGCGGTGACCAGGCCCGACTGGTACTGCTCCTGGATTTCCAGCACTTCGGCTTCGGCCTCGGTGAGGATGCCCTTCTTCTCGTCCGGGATCAGCATGTCGTCGATGCCGATCGACACGCCGGCACGGGTGGCGTAGGCAAAGCCGGTGTACATCAGCTTGTCGGCGAACACGACCGTGTCCTTCAAGCCCAGCTGGCGGTAGCTGGAGTTGATCAGGCGGCTGATGTTCTTCTTGGTCAGCTCGGTGTTGGCCAGCGCGAACGGCAGGCCTTCCGGCAGGATTTCAGCCAGCAGGGCGCGACCGATCGTGGTGTCCACGATCGAGGTCTTGTTCTGCTTGTTGCCGTCCTCGTCGGTCACCACTTCGGTGATGCGGACCTTGACGCGTGCGTGCAGTTCGACCACGCGGTTGTCGTAGGCGCGCTTGACTTCGGAGATGTTGGCGAAGGCCATGCCCTCGCCCTTCTTGTTCTCCAGCGAGCGGGTCATGTAGTACAGACCCAGCACGACGTCCTGCGACGGCACGATGATCGGCTCGCCGTTGGCCGGCGACAGGATGTTGTTGGTGGACATCATCAGCGCACGCGCTTCCAGCTGGGCTTCCAGCGAGAGCGGCACGTGGACGGCCATCTGGTCACCGTCGAAGTCGGCGTTGAACGCGGTGCAGACCAGCGGGTGCAGCTGGATGGCCTTGCCTTCGATCAGCACCGGCTCGAACGCCTGGATGCCCAGACGATGCAGGGTCGGCGCACGGTTCAGCATCACCGGATGTTCGCGGATGACCTCTTCCAGGATGTCCCAGACTTCGGCTTCTTCGCGCTCGACCAGCTTCTTGGCGGCCTTGATGGTGGTGGCCAGGCCACGACGCTGCAGCTTGGCGAACACGAACGGCTTGAACAGCTCAAGCGCCATCTTCTTCGGCAGGCCGCACTGGTGCAGGCGCAGGTACGGACCGACCACGATGACCGAACGGCCCGAGTAGTCCACGCGCTTGCCCAGCAGGTTCTGGCGGAAGCGACCCTGCTTGCCCTTGATCATGTCGGCCAGCGACTTCAGCGGGCGCTTGTTGGTGCCGGTGATGGCACGGCCACGACGGCCG
This sequence comes from Stenotrophomonas sp. P5_A8, assembly GCF_056400545.1. Classification (NCBI taxonomy): domain Bacteria; kingdom Pseudomonadati; phylum Pseudomonadota; class Gammaproteobacteria; order Lysobacterales; family Lysobacteraceae; genus Stenotrophomonas; species Stenotrophomonas sp. P5_A8. Next base: position 2,395 of record NZ_JBFULB010000387.1, read on the forward strand.
TTGTCCAGCAGCGCATCGACCGATTCCTGCAGCATGCGCTTTTCATTGCGCACGATGATGTCCGGCGCGTTCAGCTCGAGCAGGCGGCGCAGGCGGTTGTTGCGGTTGATGACGCGGCGGTACAGATCGTTCAGGTCGGAGGTCGCGAAGCGGCCACCGTCCAGCGGCACCAGCGGACGCAGGTCCGGCGGCAGCACCGGCAGCACGGTCATGACCATCCACTCCGGACGGTTGCCCGACTCGAGGAAGGCCTCGACCAGCTTGATGCGCTTGGTCAGACGCTTGAGCTTGGTTTCCGAACCGGTGCTGGCGACTTCTTCGCGCAGGCGGGTCATTTCCGACTGCAGGTCGATGGTGCGCAGCAGTTCGTACACGGCCTCGGCGCCCATGGCGGCATCGAAGTCGTCGCCGTGTTCCTGGCGTGCCTGCAGGTACTGCTCTTCGGTCAGCAGCTGACGGCGCTCCAGGGTCGTCAGACCCGGCTCGGTCACCACGTAGGCTTCGAAGTACAGCACGCGTTCGATGTCACGCAGGGTCATGTCCAGCATCAGGCCGATGCGCGACGGCAGCGACTTGAGGAACCAGATGTGCGCGACCGGCGAAGCCAGGTCGATGTGGCCCATGCGCTCGCGACGCACCTTGGCCAGGGTGACTTCGGTGCCGCACTTTTCGCAGACCACGCCGCGGTGCTTCATGCGCTTGTACTTGCCGCACAGGCACTCGTAGTCCTTGACCGGTCCGAAGATGGCGGCGCAGAACAGGCCGTCACGTTCCGGCTTGAACGTACGGTAGTTGATGGTTTCCGGCTTCTTCACTTCGCCGAAGGACCACGAACGGATCAGGTCCGGCGAGGCCAGCGCGATCTTGATCGCGTCGAAGTCCAGCGTCTGGCGCTGCTGGTTGAAGAGGTTGAGCAAGTCTTTCATGGTGTTTCTCCGAAAGGAGGAAATCTTGTCGATGGGCTGTCAGTAAACAAACGGGTGGCGGGGGGG
>NZ_JBFULB010000388.1:0-3372 GCF_056400545.1 Stenotrophomonas sp. P5_A8
TTCAGGGTGGGGCGGCGCAGCGTGGGCATGGACGTCTCAGGCAACGGAGGAAACCCCAAGTCTAATCTCCCCGGCCCGGGCTGGTCGCGCCGGCCCCGGCCGTTGCATCCGGCGGTTGGGGCGCGCCTTGGCTTTGTCAACGTGAACGGCCCGATCCGGCACATCCGGGCCTTCCCGTGCCGCACGCGCTGGTGCATGCTGCGAGTCAAGGCGTCGGACCGCTTAACGGAGCGGTCAAGATTCCCAGGCTTCGGCCGCTCAGGTTTGGGGAAACCAGGAAGCGTTACGCATGAAGTCAGCCCATCGCTGCGGGAGAGGTCGTCGATGCCCGCGTTGAACCACGCATTGGCGCGTCCACTGCGCACGATCGTGTGGCTGGGCGTCGGCCTGGGCGTGCTGCTCGCCGTGGGCCTGACGGCGATGCTGGGCAACGATTACCAGCGCCGCCAGGAAGCTGCGCAGCGCCAGAGCTCGGCGCTCGCCGCCGGTTCGCAGCGCCTGCTTCGGTTGGAACTGCGCAATCTGGAACGGGCCATGCTGGGCATCGCCGAGGACGGCGCGCTGCTGTTCGAGCGGGTGCCGGCGCAGGCGCCTGACCTGCTTGATGATGCGATCAGCGGCGTGCTGCAGCGCCACGCCGAACTGGACAGCATCGTGGTGGTGGACCAGTACGGACGCGCACTGACCAGCGGCAGTGGCGACCTGTACCTGCCGCTGTGGGCCACCGACGCCAATCGCGGCAGCGAGAGCCGCCTGTACATGGGCCCGCCGCAGCAGCGCAACGCACAGCGTTGGGTGTTGCCGCTGGCACTGCGCATGGGCGATGACCGCTGGCTGTTGAGCCGGCTGCACACCAGCGAGCTGCAGTCGATCATCGGCGGGCTGGATACCGGCGAGCACGGCGTCATCTCGATCACCGACGCGCAGGGCTACGTGCTGGCGCGCAGTCCGGACGCCGTGGGGCTGACCGGGCAGCGCTTCAGCCTGGGCAGGCGCGAGATGCTGCGCCGCGATGCGGTCACTCCGCTGGGCATCGAGACCAGCAGCATCGACAACATCGAGCGCATTTCCACGCTGACCACGCTGGGCCAGTACCCGATCGCGGTGTATGCCGGGCTGGGGCGCGATGACGTGCTCGCGCCGTGGTGGCCCTACGTGGAGGCCTCGGTGGCGCTGTACCTGCTGTATTGGGGCATGTTCGCGCTGGTGTATGTCAGCCTGCGCCGCGCCACCCGCAGCCAGGACGCGCTGACCGAGGAACTGCGCACCGGCCATGCCGAACTGCTGATGGCCCATCAGGTCGGCAAGGTCTGCACCTGGTATGTCGATGAAGATGCCTCGCTGCTGCGTTGGTCGTCGTTGGCGCGCGAGATCTTCGGCATCGATATCGAGAGCCTGCCGGTGGCGGCCTTCTTCGCGCGGGTGCACCGCGAGGATGCCGAGCGCATGCAGCAGGCCTTCGATGCGGCCTTCGCCGGCAATGGCGTGCTCGATGAAATGTTCCGGGTGGTGTTGCCCGGTGGCGCCACGCGCTGGGTGTCGGCGCGCGGCCAGCGGGTGGCGGTGGTGGACCGGCAACGGCGCATGATCGGCGCGCTGACCGATGTCAGCGAGCGGGTGCAGGCGCTGGCGCGGGTGCAGCAGGCCGAGCGCCAGTTCCGCCTGCTGTTCGACCGCAACCCGGCGCCGTTCTGGGTGTTCGACCCGGACACGCTGCGCTTCATGGAAGTCAACGAAGCGGCGGTGCAGCAGTACGGCTACAGCCGCGATGAATTCCTGTCGATGAGCATCCTCGACATCCGCCCGCGCGAAGGCTGGGATGAGATCCGTGGCGCGATTTCGCGGGCCACGCTGGGCGACCCGCAGGACGCCCAGATACGCATGCACCGGCGCAAGGACGGCACGCTGTTCGAAGTGCGCGCGCACCTGTCGCGGCTGGATTTCGATGGCCGCCAGGCCTGCCTGGTGCTGGCCGAGGACATCAGCGAGCGGCTGGCCTACGAGCGCGACCTGGCCTACCACGCCACCCACAACCCGGCCACGGGCCTGCTCAACACCCGCGCGCTGGCCGCGCAGCTGGACGAGGAGGGCGGTAGCTACACGATCGCCTACGTGCAGTTCCGTGGCCTGCAGCTGGTCGCCGATACGCTCGGCCGCGAGGTGGGCGAGGTGGTACTGCAGGCCATGGCCAAACGCCTGGGCGGGCTGGGCACGCGCTACGGTCTGCTGGCATTCCAGCCGGCGGAGGACTTCATCTTCGCCATCCGCGACGACCACGAGCGCCAGACCGCGCTGGATACGCTGGTGCAGACCGTGTCCGAGCCGGTGCGCGGGCAGGATTGGTTGCATCAGTTCGAGCCGCGTATCGGTGTGGCGGTGAAGTTCGATGGCGACAACGTGCCGGCCGAACAGGTGATCGGGATGGCGGCGCAGGCCGCGCATGCCGCGCGCGACGAGGGCAGCGTGATTGCGTGGTTCGACAACACGGTGACCTCGCGCCTGGCCGAGCGGCTGCGCCTGGCCGGTCGCATCCACAGCGCCATCGACACCGAGTTCCAGCTGTATTTCCAGCCGATCTGCCATGCCAGCGATGGCACGCCGGCCGCGCTGGAGGCCTTGCTTCGCTGGCCGCAGGCCGACGGCAGTTTCATTCCGCCGGGCGAGTTCATCCAGCTGTGCGAGGACACCGGGCTGATCCTRGCGCTGGGACGCTGGGTGATCCGGGCGGCGGCGGCGGCGCAGCGGCAGTTGGCCGATGCGGGCAAGCCGTTGCCGATCGCGGTGAATGTATCGGCGGTGCAGTTCTTCAACAGCGATCTGGTGGCCGAGTTCGCGCGCGCCAGCCAGGAGTTCGGGCTGGAGCGCGGGGCGCTGCAGGTGGAGCTGACCGAGAGCAGCCTGATGCGCAAGCCGGCCCAGGCCAAGCAGACGATGCAGCGGCTGCATGAGCAGGGGATCTGCATTTCACTGGATGATTTCGGCACAGGCTATTCGAACATGTCCTATCTGCAGCACCTGCCGTTGGACATCCTGAAGATCGACCGCAGTTTCGTGGCGGACGTGGAAACCAATCCGCGCAATGCGTCGATCTGCCGTGCGCTGTTGTCGCTGGGGCACAGCATGGGGCTGACGGTGATCGCCGAGGGCGTGGAGACGCCGGGCCAGCACCAGTGGTTGGCCGCCCATGGGTGCGATCAGGTGCAGGGCTACCTGCTGGGACGGCCGTCGCCGCTGGCCGAGGTGATCGCCCGGCTGGATACCGTCGACGCGCTGTAGCGCTGACGGCGAAAAGCGGCGCCTTTCCCCGCGTCGCGGGAGGGCGTCGGGCAGCCCAGGACGTGACACGCCGTGAACCCATCCATGGGGGCTCGT
>NZ_JBFULB010000389.1:0-3361 GCF_056400545.1 Stenotrophomonas sp. P5_A8
GCCCCATCCCCCTAAACGGAAACGACGTGCTGCTTGGGGCTTCAGAAAAACGCGGCCAAAAAGACCAAACCCACCTGAACACCCCCGCGACATTGATGAACCTGAATCTGCCGCGCGCCATCAAACCGACGCCGGAAGCCGATCCCGGCTTTCCCCCTTGCGTGGTTTCCGACACAATCATCGTATCTACTCCAGGGCAGCGCCCCGCAGGCAATGCAAGCCTACGTCTACAAAAGCCAACGCAAGCAGGACACCTACGTCTACCTCGCCGCCCGCGATGACTTCAACGCCGTCCCCGACGCGCTGAAAGCCACGCTGGCGCCGTTTGAATTCGTGCTCGAAGTCGCCCTGACCCCTGACCGTCGCCTCGCCCTGGCCGACGTCGGGCAAGTGCGCGCCAACCTGGCCGAGCGCGGATTCCATCTGCAGATGCCCCCGCCACCGGTCGCCCCGGTGCGCGTCCCGCGTCGCCGCGATGACTGATCCCCTGCGCAGCCGCGCCATGGCCATCGCGTTCGCCGCCGGCGTCCTGCTGGCCCTGGCGGCCGCGCTCGGCGGCGTGCCTGCCGCCCTTGGCGTGGCGTTGGCGCAGCCGGCGTTCGCCCTCGGCATCGCCTGGTGGCGACGTACCCGCCCCGTGCATGCGCCCCCGCAGTTGCTGCGGCAGGACCTGCCTGCGCTGCTGGTTCCCTGGCTGGCCGGCCCGCTGCTGCTGGCCGCGCTGGTGGCCTGGCCGTTGAGCGCCCTGCACGACAGCGGCAGCCTTGCCGCCGTGCTCGGCCTGAGCGTAGCCGTCAGCGCCGCCCTGCTTGGCGTCTGGCGCACGTGGCCGCTGTGGAATGAAATCGAACGCACCGATGGCAGCCTGACCGGCCACTSGCAGGCCCTGTCCGGCCGTGACCTCAGCGCCTGGCGTGGGCTGGGCGTGGCTGCGTTGGTGGTTGCCCTCTGCGCGCTGGTGGTGCTGCCTGCCTGGCCCGGCCTGGTATCGGACGCACTGCGCTGGCCGCTGACCGCCGCCGTGGTGGTGCTGTCGCCGCTGGCGCACCTGCTGCTGCAGACCATCGCCCCGGCCACCGCGCTGGCCGTGCGCAACCCCTTCGATGTGGACGGCCACGGTGCCGATGCGCTGGCCAACCACGACGCCGAACCGCAGCCGCTGGAACACCTCGGCCAGCACGAACACCTGCCAGCGCTGTATGACGCCGCCCGCAGTGGCCGCGTCGACCGTGCGCTGCAATTGCTGGCCGCCGGCGCCGATCCGCATGGCCTGCCCGATCCGGCCTGGCGCGACCAGCGCAACCTGCCGGTGCTGGCCGCCGTGCTGCCGGACCTGCGCCTGCTGCGCGAACTGATCGCGCGCGGGGTGGACGTCAATGCACCGCACCGGGGCATGACCCCGTTGCTGGCCGCCACGCGTGACAGCTGGCACGGCCGACCCGAGGCGGTGATGACCCTGCTGGCCAACGGCGCCGATTCGCGCGCGGTCGACAGCGATGGCAACACGCCGCTGCACCACGCCGCACGCAGTTCCGATCCGGGCGTGGCCGCGCTGCTGCGCGATGCCGCCGCCGAAGTGGACGCACTCAACCAGGAAGGCTGGTCGCCGCTGGCGGTGGCCTGCCAGGTCGGCAACTGGCGATTGGCGCGGTTCCTGCTCGAGCGCGGCGCCAAGACCGAGCCGGCCGAGGGCACCCCGGTGCTGCTGGCCGCCGCCGGTACCGAAGAAGATGATCCGGCCGGCGTACAGCTGCTGCTCAAGCACAAGGCGCGCGCCGACGCGCGCGACCGCCAGCGCCGCAGTGCCCTGCACGAGGCCGCGCTGGCCGGCCATGTGGACATCATCGATGTGCTGCTGGCCGCCGGTGCCAACCTTGAATCGCGCGATGCACTTTCGCGCACCCCATGGCTGGAAGCGGCCCGGGGCGGTCGCGCGGCGGTGATCGAACACCTGCTGCCGCACCATCCCGAGCGCAATGYCGTCGATGGGGAAGGGCGCAACGCGGTGCTGCTGGCCTGCATGGCCGACAACGTGTCGCCGCTGCTGGTGCGCCGCCTGCTGGAACTGGGCATCGCCGCCGACATTCCCGATCCGCAGGGCCGTCGCGCCGTCGACATCGCCGCCAGCGCCGGGCGCTGGACCATCGTGTCGCTGCTGGACCGCAACTATCCGCTGCCGGCATCGGTCACCGACGGGCTGGTCGCGGTCGATACCGAGGCAGGCCCGGGCACGCCGTCGCTGCCGGACCGGCCGCCGCTGGACCTGCTGCGCGAAGCGCTGGGCTTCGGCAATTTCGACGGCATGGCCGCGCTGGCGCGGCTGTGCGCGCCCGACGAACTGGGTGGCCTGCTGCACGACGCCGAGCTGGCACTGGATCCGCAGGCGGTCGATTGGCTGATCGCCAACGGTGCCGCGCCGGAAGTCCTCGATGCCTGCGGCGACACGCCGATGTTCGCGCTGCTGGCGCGCGGCATCGATGCCGTCCCGGCGTTGCAGGTGCTGCTGCGCCGTGGCCTGTCCCCGGCCGGTCGTGGCGGCCTGGCCCGTCTGCTCAGCGCCTGCGCCCAACACGATCACGCCTCGCGCGGGTTGGAGCAACTGGCGCTGGAACTGCTGGAACGTGGCGCCGATCCGTTCGCGCCGTCGCCGGCCGGCGATCCGCCGCTGTCGCTGGCCGTGCGCCTGGGCTGGCTGCGGCTGCAGCATGCGCTGCTGGTGCTTGGCGTGGACCGTGAGGCGCGCGACAGCCATGGCATGACCGCCCTGCACCTGGCCACGGCGTTGGCCCGCGAAGGCTCGCTGAAACTACTGGTGCTGCAGGGCGCGTCCCCGGAAGCCCGCGCGGCCGATGGCCAGACCCCCCTGGGCGTGGCGCTGTCGATCGGTCGCCGCGACCTCGCCGACTGGCTGGACTGGCGGGTGTGGCCGCTGCCGCGACGTGCGCTGCGCGACGGCGACCTGCCGGCCGCGGCCATGTCTGGCGATGCCGATGCGGTGCGTCGCCTGATCGACCTGGGCTTTGCCGTCGACGTGGTCGACGCGCAGGGCTGCACCGCGTTGCTGCGCGCCGCGGGCGGTGGCCACCTGGCCGTGGTCGACCTGTTGCTGGCGCGTGGTGCGAACCCGCAGCACGCCGCGGCGAGCGGCGCCACGCCRCTGTCGGCAGCGGTGAGCATGCGCCAGATCGACATCGTCTCGGCGCTGCTCGATGCCGGCGCCGAACTCGAATACCGCCTGCCCGGTGGCGTCACCGTGCTGATGCTGGCCTCGGCGCTGGGCCTGCCCGACATCGTCGCGCGCCTGCTCACCGCCGGCGCCAACGTGCATGCCGGCGACGCGCAGCAACTGGGCCCGCTGCAC
>NZ_JBFULB010000390.1:0-3345 GCF_056400545.1 Stenotrophomonas sp. P5_A8
GCCTTGGCCTGCTCCGGGGTCATCTTGGCGGTGCCCTTGTTGAAGGTGGTACCGATCGCGTCGAACAGCGCATCCAGGTCCAGATCGTCCTTCAGCGGCGCCAGCGACGGGCCAACGGCGTAGCTGCCCAGCATCAGGCCGACCTTTTCACGGTCCACCTTCGKCGCCGGGGTACCCGGGGCCACGCCCGGCACCGGCTGGCCACTTTTGGCGGCCATCGCCTGGCGCAGCGCGCCGTCGGTCTTCTGCGCTTCTTCCTGGCTGATCAGCGGCTGCTTGCCTTCGAAGGCATTGGTGATGGCGCGACGCAGTGCCACCAGATCGATCTCGCTGGAGATCGGGGCGAACGAGTTGGCCACATCGATGCCGATGGCGTAGCCGAGCTTTTCCCGTTGGGAGTTCAAAGCGGAGGTCTCCTTGACGGCCGCACGCGCGGCCGGTTGTTGCGACATCACGGTACCGGTGGCACCCATCGCCAGAATCAGAACCGACGCCGCGGCGCCGCGCATTCCCATCTTCATTCGCTGCTTTCCTGGAAGTGACTGGACGCCGACGTCGGCGCGAAAGCGATCATTGTCGCACGCACATGCGAGATGTCGAGGACGTCAGCGCTTTGCAGCCGTGACGGACAGCTCACGTTCGATCGCCGCGACCAGCGCCTTGTCGTCCGGCTTGACCTTGCTGGGGAACTGCCCGACTACCCGACCATCGCGCGACACCAGATATTTGTGGAAATTCCAGCCCGGCTCGACGCCGGTAGCGGCGGCCAGGCGCTGGTACAGCGGCGTAGCGTCCGGCCCGGTGACCTGCACCTTCTGGAACATCGGGAACTTGACCCCGTAGGTCAGCGTGCAGAATTCCTGGATCTGCGCCTCGCTACCCGGCTCCTGCCCCTTGAAGTCGTTGGACGGGAAGCCCAGCACCGAGAAACCGCGCGCCGCATACTTCTGCTGCAGCGCCTCGAGGCCCTCGTACTGCGGGGTGAAACCGCACTTGCTGGCCGTATTGACCACCAGCAGCACCTTGCCACCGTACTGCTTCTGCAGGTTGACGTCGGCCTTGCCTGCCAGCGGCCGATAGCTCAGGTCCAACAGGTCGGCGGCGTGGGCGCCGGCAGTGGCCAGCAGCCCGCCCAGCAGCAGCGTTGCGCCCCAGCGGCGGGCGCGACCAAGGCTGGCGCGGCGCGGGGATGGCACGGAACGGGTCTGGCGCATTGCAACACTCCACGAAAAGGGCGGACGAGGGGAAAACGTGCCTGACACGGCGGAGCAGAATGCCGTCAATGGGCCGTTTCCCACTATATCACCGGCACTTTTGCGCCTGGGCGAGCTTGCGCGCCACGCCGCGCGACAGCGCCGTGGCGGGGCCGCCTATGAGTAAAAGTGATGGTTTCGACAGGAGCAATTGACGACCTTGCCGACTTTGGCGGCGTTACTCGGCGCCTCCCCGGTCTCTCCGGCGTTCACCTGAATAGCCACATGGGCTGACCTACCATTGACCTGGCTGAATGAAGACGCACCCCTCCCCACCACAGACACCCCTTTGAATCCTTTTCCAATCAACAACTTGAGTGGACGCACCCGGCGTTGTCACACCCCTGCCATCAGTTGGGGACCACAACCTGTTGCGCTCCGGCGTGCCGGTGTTATAGTTGCATACAACACCAGTCACCTGATGCAGGGGAAGCCCATGAATCGCATGCGCCGCCACCAGTCCGCCAAAGCCGTCACCGCCGCCTCCGCGCTGCTGCTGCTCGGCTGGCTGGGTGCCCCTCCCAGCGAGGTCGGCACGACCGCCGCCTCCGGTGCGTTTGAAAGCCCGCAGGACGCAGGTGTCATCGAGGCAGGGACCGCCAACGGCGCCCCTACGCCTCCCCGCCGGCTGCACAGCTCCCTGTCCATGCCTTACTTCTCATTCGCACAGTCGCTGAACCCACGGAGCTGACCATGAGCGATATCCAATGGAGCGATGGCGCTCCGATCTACCGTCAGCTGAAGGAACGCGTGATCGCCATGATGCTTGACGGCATCATCAAGCCTGGCGACGCCCTGCCCTCGGTCCGGCAGGTTGCCGCCGAGTACCAGCTCAACCCCATCACCGTATCGCGCGCTTACCAGGAACTGGCTGACGAAGGCCTGGTCGAGAAGCGCCGCGGGCTGGGTATGTTCATGACCGAAGAAGCGGCCACGCAGCTGCGCAGCAGCGAGCGCGACCGGTTCCTCAATGAAGAATGGCCGCTGGTGCTGGAGCGCATCCAACGCCTGGGCCTGAACCTCGACGAATTGCTGCCCCAGGGGAAATCCTCATGAATGCTGTTGCAAGTGATGTCGTCATCTCCGCCCGCGGCCTGCGCAAGGCCTATAAACAGACCGTGGCGCTGGACAACACCAGCTTCACCATCGCCCCGGGCCGGATCACCGGCCTGATCGGCCCCAACGGCGCCGGCAAGACCACCCTGCTCAAGGCGCTGCTTGGCTTGACCACGGTGGAAGGCGAGCTGCAGGTGCTCGGGCTGGACCCGGCCGTGCAGCGCAACGCACTGATGAACGATGTGTGCTTCATCGCCGACGTGGCGGTGCTGCCGCGCTGGATGAAGGTGCGCGAGGCGATCGATTTCGTCGCCGGCGTGCATCCGCGCTTCGACCGTGCCCGTTGCGAACGCTTCCTGGCCTCGACCAAGCTGCAGCCCAGGCAGCGCGTGCGTGAACTGTCCAAGGGCATGATCGTGCAGCTGCACCTGGCACTGGTGATGGCCATCGACGCCAAGGTGCTGGTACTCGACGAGCCCACCCTCGGCCTGGACATCCTGTACCGCAAGGAGTTCTACCAGCGCCTGCTGGAAGATTACTTCGACGAGCAGAAGRCCATCATCGTCACCACCCACCAGGTGGAAGAGATCGAGCACATCCTCACCGATGTCATGTTCATCCGCGACGGTCGCATCGTGCTGACCACCGACATGGAAGACATCGGCGACCGCTACAGCGAAGTGCTGGTGTCGGCCGATGCACTGGAGGCGGCGCGCGCGTTGCAGCCGATCGATGAGCGCGCCCTGCCGTTCGGCAAGACCGTGCTGTTGTTCGACGGGGTGCCACGCGCCCAGCTCACGCCCCTGGGCGAGATCCGCAGCCCGGGGCTGGCGGACCTGTTCGTGGCCATCATGAAGGGAACCTACGCATGAACACCGTCCACCATCCCATCAGCAAGGCCAGTACCTTCAAGTGGATGCTCAAGCGCGAATACTGGGAGAACCGCGGCGGGTTCCTGTACGCGCCGTTGATTGCCGGTGCCATTTCGCTGGTGATGAGTCTTGTCGGCATCCTGTTCGGTCTGCTGGCCATGAAC
>NZ_JBFULB010000391.1:0-3343 GCF_056400545.1 Stenotrophomonas sp. P5_A8
ACAACCACCACCGACCCCAAGCCATTGCTGCCGGTAGGTACGCCGGCGCCGGACTCCACCGCTTCGATCATCGTCACCGTTGGGGTACCGGTCTTGATGTCCACCATGAACAGCACCGCCTTGCCGTTGGCGCTGTTGTAACCATTCCCGAACACAGCGCGCCAGACTGGCGTGCCGCTGCTGTCGAGCATCGGCACGATTACGGGCTTGGCCAGAACGTGTCCGATATTGTTCCGCACATCGGCAGAAAGCGCCGCGTCCAGGTCGCTGATTTCCCAGAGCTTGCTCCCCGTTCCGAACGTCGCGCCGGGGGTCACGTCCAAGGCGAACACACTGCGTCCACCTGCACCGGAGGCACCGACCAGCGTGGTATGCCAATTACCACCATAATTGCTGTCGGCCAAGGCGATCTTGCCGTCCACGTAGTAGCGGTGGTCGAATTTCTGGTCGTTGAGGTTTCGTGCGTCGTAAGGGAACAGCAGATTGCCCATGTGGCCCAGCGCGGTCGACGGGATATAGGCGAACGCCTCGGTACCGCCGCCGGAAATGGTATTGCCGGCCGCATCCATGCCGCCGTTGAAGGCATGCAGCATGCCGTCATTGGCCCCGACGTACACCATGTAATTGGCACGGGTCTTCTTTTGGGCGACATACGTCTGGTAGCTGGTGGCCAGCGTCCCGCCCAGACGACGGTACCCGTAGTCGTCGCCCGGCGCACTGACCACCGGACTGGAGTTGACGATGTCTCCCAGGCGGGTAGTGCGATCGCGTAGCTTGCCGCCGTTTTTCACTTCACCGGTCTGGTCGCCCTTGAGGTAGGCCACCGCACTGGTGATGTTCGCCCCAAGGGCCGTCACCGCAGCCGCGTTGCAGCGGGACATGCCCGGATACAGCGCGGCTGACTTCGTGCACAGATCGTCCAGCGTCACCGTACCCGCAGTGAAGGCGCGGGTGGTGCCGTCCTTGGTGAAGAACACCTGGCGACCGGTTGCAGTGAGCTGCGCGGCGGCCTCCCACATCGAGGTGTAGACGATCTCGCGCGCGGCATTGGTAGACACCTTGCTCGCTGTCAATCGACCGAACCAGTCAGTCCCTTCGTTGGCGATTTCATAGCTCGGCGAAATCGAAATGGAGCCGGAGCCCACACGAGCACCGCTGGACCCGCTGCCGCCGGAAGGCGAGGCACCCGACGTCACCGAAGACAGCACGCGGCGCATGGCAGTGGTGATTTCCTCAGGCGTTCGGGCGTTGATGTACTCGCCCCGCGTATTGACCGTGGCGTGCCAGATGTCGTCAACGGTGCTGCGCTGGTCATTCTCGCGCGGCGGCCAGTTGCCGTAGATGGACGCGTCGGTATACGGATCCTGGACCAGGTCCGGGTTGAACAGGTTGCCTCGTGCACCCAGCGTCACGCCATAGAAATTGATGTGCAGATTGGGCTGGCAGTCCAGACGCTTGTCCGGGTTGGCCCCCTTGCAAGCCTGCGGCACCGGCACCTTGCCCGCGGTCAGATCGGTGCGCAGCGGCGAACCGCCATTCACGTCGTTGTAGTACTTGGTCACGATGTCGGCCATGGTATTGGCATTGCCATCGCTGAACGGCGCGCCCATCGCACTGTCGGTGTTGCCGACAGTGGGGCCATCTCCGTTGCTGAAGCCGTCGGTGAACAGCATCACCGCATTCTTCTGGCACATCAGCTTGACCGGGGCACCTGCATCGGTGCGCGTCATCTGCAGGGCAGCCGCGTTGACGGCCTGGCGGTTCGGCGTACCACCACTGGCGGTCAGCGCAGTCATGTCGGTGTAAAGCGCCAGCTTGTCGGAGTTGTTGGCCATGTCACGCATGGCGAGACGCTTGGTTGTCGACGTGCCGCTGTCATAGCTGCCGTTCTGGTTGATCCGAAAATAACCGACACGCAGATTGTTGATGTCCGACAGCGAGCGGGTCATGCCGGCGATCATCGCGCGATTGCGGTTCCCGTAGTACGAGAACCAGTTCGCGAAGTTCTGCAGCGCCGCGGTATCGCCGGAACCGATGGTGTACCTCCACATGGCGCAATTGGTACCGCAGGCGTTGTCCACCTTTACCCGCGTGATGCCACTGTAGGCATTGGTCGCGCCCGGAATCTGTGGATAGGGATCATTGGCTGCGGTCCAGCGGACGTAAAACGTCGCCGGGGTGTACTGCATGTATACCGTGGCTACGCCATTGTTCCAGGTGTAGTCGGAGGTACGCTGATAGTTGGTGTTGTTGTAACGGTAGAACGTACCCGCGGGGATGACCATGCCATCCTGCATGCGGAACGAGTCCGCAGACGCCGTACTGTAGTACGGTGAGGCCAGTGCCACGGTCGTGGTGGCGCGGGGGTCGATGCGCGTCTCCAGCAGGCCCGCATCGCCGTAGGAAACACCACTACCGTTGACCCACGGCTCGTATTTTACCGAAGGGTTGTAATAGGTTGGATTGAACTGCGAGGAACGCGCGAAACCCAGCATATCGATCGGCGGGATGCCGTAGCGTCCGGTGTCGATACGCGGCCCCGGAAGCACGTGCAGATAGTCGCAGTTGCCCGACGTGTACAAACTGCCATTGGCGTCGAAGAAACTCTTGCGCGTGGTATTCCAGCAGCCCTCACCGTCCTGGCCCGGGAACTGGGTCTGGAATGTCATGGAGCCGGAGTCATCGACCGCCATGATGAACGCCGGTGCGGTCTGCACCTGGTTGTTCAGCGGAGCCTGCGCTAGTACACCCTGTGCCTGTGCAGCGATCAGCGTGTTGTAGCCGACCAGTGCGATACCCAGAGCCGCTACCGTGGAGGCAGCCGTAATCCATTTGAATCTGCGCGAAGCCATAGCCGCGTCCTCAGAGCTTGAAAATGGTGTCGACTACCGACGACGACGTCGGGCTGGCCGGGTTGTCTGYGGAGTAGCCGGTAATCTGGTAGGTGGCGGTCGGCTTGTCGTTGACCGGCGCGCCGCCGGCGTTCGAGTTGCCCGACGAATCGCCACCACAGGTATCAATCTGACGCACGTTTACTGCGGGAGCCGCAGTAAGACTGCGCTGACGCGCCCACTKCACCGAATCGAACCCGTCGCAATCCAAGCTGATCGCACTTTCGGTGTAGAGACTGCCGGCCGGGAGCGCAGTCCGGTTGAATACCGCCGCCGCGGTCGATTCCGCATTGCGCACGACACCCTCGGTATTCTGGAAGGACATGTTCACCGCGCGGTAGTTGGATGCCATCTTTTCCTGCATGCCCGCAACCTGCATACCCGCGATGCCAAGCAGCGCCAGCAGGATCAGCATGATCAGCGCCACGTACAGCACGGCGCCGCGTTGATGG
>NZ_JBFULB010000392.1:0-3321 GCF_056400545.1 Stenotrophomonas sp. P5_A8
ACCAACGTGTCCGGGGTCTGGTCGAGCTTCTTCGACACGGTCAGCGGCCTGTCCTCCAACGCGTCGGGTACGGCCGACCGGCAGAACATGCTCGACGGCGGCAAGACCCTGGCCAGCCGCTTCCAGCAGCTCAACGGCCAGCTCAATACGCTCAACGGCGAGGTCAACAACGGCCTCATCGCCGGCGCGTCGGAGATCAACCGGCTCGCCAAGGAAATCGCGCAGCTCAACGGCAGCATCGGTGGCAACGCGGCCAACGCCGCGCCGGACCTGCTGGATCGCCGCGATGCGCTGATCGCCAACCTGGTCGGCTATACCGGCGGCAACGCGGTGATGCAGGACGGCGGCTTGATGAACGTCTACACCGCCGGTGGCCAGGCGCTGGTGGTAGGCACCACCGCCTCCAAGGTCACCACCGTGGCCGATCCGTACATGCCCGAGCGCCTGCAGCTCGCGCTGGAGAGCGCCGGCCAGAAGATCACCCTGGAACCGAAGACCCTCGGCGGCCAGATCGGCGGTCTGCTGGAGTTCCGCGATACCGTGCTGACGCCCACCCAGGCCGAACTGGGCAAGCTGGCCGTCGGCATGGCCAGCAGCTTCAACGATGTGCACCGCCAGGGCGCGGACCTGTACGGCAACCTGGGCGGGGACTTCTTCAACATCGGCAGCCCGCGCATCACCGGCAACGCCAACAACACCGGCACCGCCAGCATGACCGCCAGCTTCGGCGACCTGTCCAAGCTGGACGGGCAGAACGTGCTGCTCAAGTTCGACGGCACCCAGTGGCAGGCGACCCGCGCCGACACCGGCGCGGCGATTCCGATGACCGGCACCGGCAGCGCCGCCGACCCGCTGGTGATCAACGGCGTGGAACTGGTGATGACCGGTGCCCCGGCCGTGAACGACCGCATGCTGCTGCAGCCCACCGCGGGCGTGGCCGGCACCCTGTCGGTGGCGATCACCGATACCTCGCGCATCGCGGCGGCGGCACCGATCAAGGGCACGGCCGCACTGACCAATACCGGTACCGGCAAGCTCACCGGGGTCAAGGTGACCGACCACAACAACGCGGCGCTGCGCAATCCGGCCGCGATCGTGTTCACCAGCGCCACCCAGTACACGCTCGATGGTGCCGGCCCGTTCACCTATACCGCCGGCCAGACCATCAGCGCCAATGGCTGGAGCTTCGTGCTCGACGGTGCGCCCAAGACCGGCGACACCTTCGGCATCGGCCCGACTCCGGCCGGTTCCTCGGACAACAGCAACGCCCTGTTGCTGGCCAAGGTGGAACAGGCCAAGGCCTTCAACGACGGTACCGTGACGCTCAGTGGCGCGCTCGGTGGGCTCACCACCCAGGTTGGCGCCGCCGCGCGATCGGCAGATTACTCGCTGCAGGCCCAGCAGGTGATCACCGACCAGGCGCAGTCCGCGCGCGATGCGATCTCCGGGGTCAACCTGGATGAGGAAGCGGCCGACATGCTGCGCCTGCAACAGGCCTACCAGGCCGCCTCGCAGCTGATTTCCACCGCCGACAACATGTTCCAGACCATCCTCGGAGCCGTGAGCCGATGAACAGCCGCATTTCCACCGGGATGATGTTCCAGCAGTCGGTGTCGTTGATGATGGCCAAGCAGGCCAAGATGAGCCACCTGGAACAGCAGATCGCCACCGGCCGCCGCCTGGTGACCGCCAAGGACGACCCGGTCGCCTCCGGCGCCGCCGTCGGCCTGGACCGCACGCTGGCCTCGCTGGACCGCATGCAGCTCAACGCGGGCAACGTGCAGAACCGGCTGGGCCTGCAGGAAAACGCACTGGCCCAGGTCGGCGACATGATGGGGCGCATCACCGAGTTGACGATCTACGCCAATAATCCGGCGCTGGCCGCCTCGGACAAGCAGTCGATGGTCACGGAAATCGAGGCGATCCGCGGGAACCTGCTGGCGCTGGCCAACAGTACCGACGGCACCGGGCGCTATTTGTTTGGCGGTACGGCCGATGACAGCCCGCCTTTCAGCCAGATCGATGGCAAGGTGGTCTATAACGGCGACCAGAACCAGCGCCAGGTCGAGGTCGGGCCGGACACGTACGTGCTCGATGCCCTGCCCGGCAGCGAGATTTTCCTGCGGATCGGTACCGGCGATGGGCACGTGGACGGGGCGGCCAGCACGGCCAACACGGGCACGGGCGTGCTGACCAATGTGACCCGCGACGGCAGCGACAGCTGGAACGGCCAGGGCTTCAGCGTGCGCTTCACCGCTGAAGACCAGTACGAGCTGCTGGATGCCGGCGGTACGGTGGTGTCCACCGGTACGATGAAGGCAGGCGACGATCTGGTGCTCAACGGGGTGCGTTTGCACATCGACGGCAAGCCGGCGGCCGGCGATACCTTCGAGGTGAGTCCGGCGACCAGCCGGGATATTTTCAGCACGCTGGACAGTCTGATCGGGTCGTTGAAGATGGATACCGGGAGCGCGTCCAAGTCGGCGGCGCAGCAGAATCTGCTGCAAAGTGGTCTGCGCGACGTTGCGCGGGCCTCGGAGCGGATGATCGATTCGCGCGCGGCCGGTGGTGCGCAGTTGAAGGCGCTGGACAATGCGGCGGACATGCGTGAGTCCAATACGGTGACGCTCAAGAGCACGCTGTCGCAGATGCGCGATCTGGACTACGCCGATGCCATCAGTCAGTACCAGCTGGAGAGCACTGCCCTCCAGGCCGCGCAGACGCTGTTCTCGCAGATGCAGCAGATGTCGTTGTTCAACGTGTTGCGCTGATACCGCGACACGAAAACCTGGATGGCCTGAAGGCCGCGATGCATTGCGCATCGCGGCCTTTTTGCTTTTTCCTCTACGCATCCAAAGGCAACAGCGCGGATGATCCTCTGCTCATGGCATGGGCGGGGGTGTGTGGGTTCGCGGGACACGCCGTAAACCCCGCTCCGCGGCCCGGCCCAGCCGCTGGCGGCTGTGCGTTCAGTCGCATGCGAGGCAGTGCCTCGCGAGCAATGCGCCTTCACCCTTGGGGGCTCGCACACGCCATCCATGGCGTGTGACGGTCCCGCGAACCCACACACCCGCGCCCTCGACAGTTGGCTAGTGGCCTATGCAGAGCGGAAGAGCGGAAAAGCGACGTAGAGCGCGCCCGCTCATACGCGAGTAGCGCGGCTCTTTCCTTGCGCACCCGCACCCTGTCCAAGGGGTGGCACGGGTGGGTTGGCGGGACCGTCATGCGCCATGGATGGCGCATGCGAGCCCCCAAGGATGGGTTTACGGCGTGTCCCGCCAAGCCACCCGTTCCAGCCCTCCCCCAGATGCAGCAGGCCCC
>NZ_JBFULB010000393.1:0-3269 GCF_056400545.1 Stenotrophomonas sp. P5_A8
GTCTCAACCGCTGTGCGCTTAACCATTAAGGGCTAGATCGCGTCAGTGGCGTTGCCGTTAATGCCGTTTGTTCATCGCCTGTCAGTCATCGTAGGCTTGAGTTAGACAAGGGACGCAGCCGACGCCCCTTGCCTGGTGCCCCTGCCCTCAACACCGAATCTTGTGCTGCTGGCCTGAGGCAATTATGGAATCGTACGAAGGGACGCAGGACATATGAGGAAGATCGCCAAACACCTTAATCTCCAACGGTTGATCGTCGGGCTCGCCATTCTCTCAGCTGGGGTCATGTTGGCAAATGCGGTGTTTGCGGCGTATCAGGTCCAACGCGAGCAGCTGATCAATAACGCACTTGAGTCCAACCGCGTCTATGCCCACAAGCTCGCGCAGACCACCCATAATTTTCTGGTATCGACCCAGCAGCAGCTGGAATACAGCGCACGGGCCATTGGAGCCGGAGGCATGGGCAGTGGCGTCGATTCCGCAGAGGCACATCGACTGCAATCCCAGACAAATGCATTCAACTCGGTTGTGGTGGTGGACAACCAAGGACGAGTGACGGCATCTTCCCCGACCCTACCGCAGATCGACGGCCAGGTTCTTTCCAGCTTAGCCAACTCCTTAGCGATCGCCAGTCGCGCCCCGCTCGTGAGCAACCCCTACGTTTCTGCGACCGGCAAGTTAGTCCTGACCATCTCGCAACCAATCTTTGACCCGTCTGGGGACTACCAAGGCTACATCAGCGCGTCCATCCACTTGAAGGAGCCCAACGTGCTCCATACCCTACTTGGAACGCACTACTACCGGGACGGGTCGTATCTTTACGTCGTAGGCCAGGACGGAAAGCTGCTCTATCACCCCGAACCTGACCGGGTGGGCGAATCGGCGTTAAAAAATGAAGTGGTCAAGGCCGTTTCTCGCGGAGAAGCCGGTGCCATGCCCACGATCAACAGCCATGGGGTGCATATGTTGGCCGGGTATGCGCCTATCCCAGCCGTGCATTGGGGCATCGTTTCTCAACGTCCCGTCGAGGCTACCCTGCGGCCGCTGACACGCCTGATGAACACTGTGCTGCTCAACGCCGCCCCTCTGGGCATCCTCTCGCTTCTGCTGATCTGGGTGGTTTCCCGGCGCATTTCACGGCCATTGTGGCAGCTGGCATCGACGGCCCAGAACAGCGATGTGTCTCAGGCGATTCTGACCGTGACTGCGGTTGATACGTGGTATTACGAAGCAGATGAACTACAGAAGGCCGTGCTGATCAGTTTCAATGCGTTCAACGACCGAATTGGTCGGCTGGACCAGGCCGTACTGACCGATCCACTGACCGGCTTGCTCAACCGCCGGGGTCTGGAAAGAGCGCTAGGTTTTCTGTCCAACTCGGGAACGCGGTTTGCGATCATTGCCTTGGACATTGACCATTTCAAGAAGGTCAATGACCGCCACGGTCATGAGGTAGGCGACGGGGTAATTGCGGGTGTGGCCGATCTGATGCGACAGAACTCCCGGGCAGAAGATGTCCTCTGTCGCATCGGGGGCGAGGAATTCTTGCTGCTGTTGCCCGACGTGAGCGCTGAGACCGCTGAGTTCGTCGCCGAGCGGCTCCGCAGAAGCATCCACGACCACGCATTCCCCATCGTCGGCAGCATCACTGTCTCCATGGGCGTCAGTCATTTCCCAGAAACACACGAGGACGCCGACCACGCCATTCGGCAGGCCGACAAGGCCCTATACAAGGCTAAGGGCGAGGGGCGCGATCGGGTGGTCAGCTATCGCCGTAGGAGGGCGGATCGTTAAGCCAGGGGCCGCTGGCTGCTGCCCGCAAGCCCATGCGGGTAGCTCCAGCACCTCCGGCGATGCTACCGCTGAACGCCCCTGTGCATGACGTGCGAGGCGCCTGTCCAAGAGCCTCACCGTCGCTGCCAGCAATGCCCGCTCATCTGGGAGGGAGCCCGCCCTAGACAGCAACAACAGCTCCTGCGCAAAGTTGAGCAACCACGTGGTCACCCTGCTCCACGGCTCAACAGAAAAGCAACGAACTGCGTCTGGTCGGCCTCCTTGGCGTGTTCCAGCGGATCACCTTCATTGACGTCCGCCCCGCGGTCGAGCAACAGGGTCGCGAGCCTGATCTTTTCGTCAGTGTTCAAGAGGTCGTCTCGAGCGAGCCACACCAAAGCCGGCTCGTCGTCTTCGTCTTCGGTGCAGGGGTATGCGTCGGCCGCAATACCGGCATCCAAGAGGGCGGCCACCAGGTGCAGATCTGCGCCAAGGCATGCGTGATGAAGCTGGGGGAACGGAAGCTCTTGCCCTCTGGCGTGAAGGGGCGGAGGCAATCCGTCCAAGGCCTCGTGCATCTCGTCGAAGATCGCTTTGAAATCGGGGTTTCTCGCGTATGCCTTGCCCCAGCCCGATATTTCAGCTCTTGCTTCCATGTCCATCCGACGCTCCCTATTGATTGTCACAGATACAACTTCGCTCAGCCCACGAACTGAAGACTACCGCTCATGGGCCCGACGATGCCCTTCTTGCGGGACCGTTCCCCGGCGCCTCATCGACTAACGGCGGCACCTAGGGGTTTCTTGAGGCAACACCCGCCCAAGCCGTATGCAAGGCCGAGGGAGGTGGGTCACGACGCAAGCCTTTTAATCGATCCCGCTGCAAAAAGCCGCGAGCGGGCGAACCTCAGCCCTTGGTCTTGCCAGCAAACTCCTTGAGCTTCTCGAGGGCCTCCCTTTGCTTGGCCAACGGCAGCTTGCTCACGAGCAAGATCACCTCGGCCAACACGTCTGATGTCGCGTGGAAATACGCGACCGGCAAACCGAGCGCTTTTGCCAACGCCTCAGACGTAGCCGGGTCCGGGTCGTGCTGCCCGGTCTCGTAGCGGCTCACTCGGGTCGCCCCAGAGACTGAGTCCACCATCCCAATGCGCTCGGCCAGTTGTGCCTGCGTCCAGCCTCGAGCAATCCGCGCACTGCGCAGTCGTTTGCCGTAGATCGTCGAGGGCGTCTTGGGTTGCGGCATCCGAAAACTTGCACCACAGCTGAATTCCCTCTCAGTTTGACGGTTGGAACTCGGTTGCACATCTGCGATTATCGTAAATGCCGCCGGGTTGGCGGTCTACAGGGGCTGCATATGAAGCACTCACGACACGGAGCGGTCGCCTCGCTCCTTGCACTGTCTTTCTCCCTCCCCGCCCTCGCCCAGGAAGAGGTGCCGGCGGCTCCGAACAAGCCCGGCTTCTTCCGTCAGCTTGGGACCAGCCTCAAGGACGC
>NZ_JBFULB010000394.1:0-3267 GCF_056400545.1 Stenotrophomonas sp. P5_A8
GCTCTGTACCGCAGATGGCTGCGCCGCCGCAGCCGACCAACGGTCGGCTCACCGGTTTTTGATGGTCGGTGCGCTCCGGCCCTGTGGCGCGCCCGTCCCGAACGTTCCCTGATGACGGTGGCTGGACCAGAGCCTGGGCCCTGGGTTGTGCACTTGAACTTCGACCTTTCGGCCCCAGATAGAGACCTCGGCAGTAGCGGGAAATCCAGGCGGCACAAGGCTTTCCGCCCCATTCCGGGACGGCATTAACAAAACGTTACGCCAAAAGCGCTATCATCTTTCTGCTTCAGTGCGCAACGCGCATGTCATCCCGGGCCTGGTACAGGCCACCGTCCTTCTCGATGCTGCCGCCTTCGGATCCGTCCCGGGCGCCGGGATCGCTTTTACGCTGTGATCCGGCTCGTTCCCAGCGCACCGCCCCTGAGCCGCCAAGAGAGATTCGATTGGGCGAACGCCTGGTTGTACCAGCCCCAGTTTCCGCTGCCGAACCCGACCCCATCGACTGCCGCCGTTGTGACGCGGTGTGTTGCCGGATGTCGGTCACCGTCATGCCCAGCGACGCCGTTCCCGGCTACCTGCTGGACCGCGACGAGGCCGGGCGCACCGTCATGGCGCGCAACGACGAAGGCTGGTGTGCCGCCATCGACCCCTATCACCTGCGCTGCACGATCTATTCGCAGCGTCCCGCCATCTGCCGCCAGTTTGACATGGGCGGCGATGACTGCCGCCATGTGCGGCAGGACTACCGTCGACAACAGCACGACCTGTCGGCGATTTTATCCACGTGTTAACCATGACAGGAGCATCCATGGCCCGTACGCCAAAGACCTCCCCCAAGGCAGGCAACACCGTTCGCGTTGACCGCAAGCAAGGTTCCAGCACCGCAGTCAACAGCGCCAGCATCGCAGCCGACCTGGCCGCGTTCCGCAAGAGTGGTGGCAAGATCGAAGTGCTCGGCAACACCCTGGCACTGAAGAGAGCCGGCTGACCTGCAGCCGTCCGCACCGGCCCTGTGCCGGTGCGGTGGCCGCACTCAACGTCCGCCCAGCCCCACCCGCACATTGCCCGAATGGGCATTGATCGCGATGTCCCCATCGCCACCGCCCAGCTTCGTATCCAGCGTACGGCCCGGCCCATAACGCGGCCGCTCCACCGTACCCGCATCGGACTGGATATCGCCACTGAACGTTTTCACGCTCAGCTGTGCCGACACCGACCGCGGCAACTGCAGCCCGATCGAACCACTCACCGTCTGCAACGTCACCTTCCCGCCCGGCGCCACGCCGGATGCGGCGATGTTCAAGCTGCCCGATACCGCTTCGGCGGCCAGACGCTGTACCCGGCCCGCGTCCACCTTGATGCTGCCCGACACCGTTTCCACCGCCACCTCGCCCGACACCCCGCCAGCGGCCTGCACCGACCCGCTGACTGCGCGCAGGTCCAGGCGTGGCGTCTGCACCTGCGAACGGATCCCGCCGCTGACCGTGCTCAACGTCGTCTCGCCGCTGCGGCCGGCCGCCGACACACTGCCGCTGACCGCATTGGCCTGCAGCCGGCGCAGATCCACATCGGCCACGTCGATGTCCGCGCTCACCGTGCCCAGCTGCACCTCCACCGCACGCGGCACACGCAGTTCCAGCGTGGCCCCGCCGTTGTTGCTGTTGCGCGGATAGACCACTTCCCAACGCACCCGGTTGGTACTGCGGTCCTGCTTGAGGGTCAAGCCGTCGGCCATCGAGCCGCTCAGCGCCACTTCGTTGCGGTCCCAGCCGCGCACGCTGACCTTGCCGGCGATGTTGCTCAGCTCCACCCGACCGCCCGCGCCCAGCGGCGCACGCTCATCGACACGGGTGGCAGCCTGCACCGCCAGCGGCAGCAGCAGGCCCAGGGCGGCGATCAGACGTAGTGATGTGTGCATGGTGTATCTCCTTCAGGATGGCAGGCCAGCGGCGGCCATGACCGCCTGCTGGGTAAGTTCAAGACGCAGCGCATAGGTGCGCTGCAGCTGCGCAAGCAGCGAACGGGAGCGCGGGTTTTCGGCGATCGCCGCGCGGATGTGGTCGGCACTGCTGTCCAGCTCACGCAGCGCCGGTTGCCAATCCCCGCCCACCTGCGCGGCCGGCAACGCGGCCATCGCCTGCTGGTACTCGGCGACCATGGCATCGGCCTGCCGCTGCACCAGCGTGGGTGGCGGCGTCTGCGGTGCCGGCATCGGCACCACCATGACCAGGCCCAATGCCGCAGCCAGACCCAGTCCGATGTGCAGCGGCCAGCGCCGGCGCGGCACGATCGCCGTCACCGATGCGGCCGGCAGTGGTGCAGCGACCGGCAACGGCATGGCCGGCAAGCGCGCGGCGATGCCCTGCCACACCCGCGCTGGCGGCAGGCGTTCGCCCGGCAGTGCGCGCAGCTGCGCCTGCAGTCCGTCGTTGTCGTTGTCGTTGTCGTTGACGTTGTCGATACGGTCGTTCATGCGGTTTCTCCCAAGCGTGCGCGCAACAGTCCACGCGCACGGTGCAACTGAGCCTTCGAGCTGCCCACGGCCATCTGCAGCTGCTCGGCAATCTCATGGTGTTTCCAGCCTTCGATGTCGTGCAGCACCAGCACCGCACGGGCGCGCGGCGGCAGTGTTTCCAGCGCGCGCTCCAGGTCCATGCTGGTGCCCGCGCAACGGTCCACCGAGGCCAACGTGGCCACGCTGTCCCAGCCCGCCTCGCCGGCGTCGCAGGCCTGCTCGACGGAATTGGCCCGCAGTTCCATCAGCGCCGCGTTGACCCCCAGCCGATGCAGCCAAGTGCCCAGGCTGCTGTCGAAACGGAAGCCCGGCAGTGCCTTCCAGGCCTGCAGGAACGCTTCCTGCAACGCATCTTCGGCGCGTGCCGCGTGGCCGCCGCACAACCGCCACAGCACCGCATACATGCGCGGCGAGTGGCGTCGGTAGATGCGTTCATAGGCGGCCATATCACCGCCGACCGCCGCGCGGACCAGGGCGTGGTCGTCGACAGCGTCGGTCGGGGCGCGGGATGCGGGCATGGTGGCGTTGAGCATATCCGTTGGATGCGCGGTCCATCGAAAAGGTTTAAACGGCCCCGGGCGATTTTGTGGTTCTTCGCCCCTATGCGGGACAAGTGGAAGCGTGCGTTGACCTTTCCAGGCGCGGCCGTTGGTGGGTCGGGCGCTGGGCGCCCATGCCCTTGGAGGCGAAATAAAGGGGGAGGGGGCGGCCGCAGGCCGACGCCGGAGGACATTCGCCGGAAAGGGCATGGG